>JAPHTL010000002.1 GCA_026193355.1 Rhodospirillales bacterium | reverse complement strand
CCATCGACATGATTGGACTGTCCGCCGGGGGCTGGGCGACGGCGGTGATGGCTGCGCTTGATCCGCGCATCCGGCGCAGTTACCCGGTGGCGGGTGTCTTGCCTGTTTATCTACGCCGGGAACGTGAAACTGCCCCGCCGCAGCTTGATCCGAAGCTTCTGGACGCGGCAAGCTATCTGGACATGTTCGTCATGGCGTCCAATGGGCCAGGGCGGGGGCAACTGCAGATTTTCAACCGCTATGACCGATGCTGTTTTGCCGGTCCGCGCGCACGACTTTATCAACGAGAGATAAGCGAGGCTGTTGCGGCATTTGGGCCGGGCCGATTTCAGGTGGTCATTGATGAAACCCATCCGCGGCACAAGATTTCGCGTTTCGCTTTCGATCTGATTGTTGCCGATATGGAGCGGCCATGATGGAGAAAACACCTCAAAAGAAAAGGAAGCTGCCGGACCTGGAACTTGCGGATGTGGCGAAGGTTTTCTGGGCCTGCTTTGTCGTGCTGATGATCTGTGTGCCGTCGCTTGCCGTATTCCTGTGGGCGCGGGATGGCATGTGGAAATGGGGGGCAATGCCGACCCACGGGGTCGTGTATGTCGTTTCGTTCTGCGCGATGGCGCTCTTCCTTGTCGTTCTGCGCAGATACCTTCGGAAATGGTTTGATTCCTGACGGCCGGTTGCGGTCCTGTATCAGCATTCCTCGCTGTAGGTTCCCGGAAGCGGCATGGTTCCCGTACCCCCGCAGACCGGGCAGGGTACCCGTTCGTTCGGCTCGTATCTGTGCGGTGCGTTTGCCCAATGCCCGGATTCGCGGGCGGGAAGATCGCCGCGTCCACCACATTGCGGGCAATCGGCAAAGGTGGTGGCCGCACGCTCCTGACGCGCTTGTTGTTGCCTGCGACGCTTATCGCTGATTTCTGAAGCCATCGCCCAAAAGTGGGAGTTGCAGCGTACGATGACAAGGGTATGGCTTCATGACTCGCGCCCAGCCTTCTCGAAGCTGCGGACGATCGGTTCGATCATGTAGTCGAGAACGGTGCGCGCCTTCATGACGAGGAAAACCTCGGCCTGCATGCCCGGGCTGATGGCGGCCATGTCGAATCCTTCTGGAATCGACGATGGCTGGACACGCGCTGTGAAGTAGCTGGCACCGGTGTTCGGATCGGTCACGCGGTCGGGCGAGACGGAAACGAGAACGCCCTCGATCAGGGGCGTCGTCCGCGCATTGAAAGCGGTCAGGCGGATCTGCGCCGGCATGTTGCGATAGACCGCATCGATATCGCGGGGATCAACCCGGACATCAACGACCAGTCTGTCGCGGTCGGGGACGAGATCCATCAGGTGCTCACCGGGTTGGACGACGCCGCCAACCGTATGTACGGCCAGTTCGACGACCCGCCCCGATTGCGGCGCCAGGATGGTGGATCGCCGCACGACGTCTCCCGCCGTCAGGACCTTTTCCCGCAATTCCGCAATTTGCGCCTGAACGCTTTGAAGCTGTTGATTCGCCTCGTTGACCAGTTTCTGACGCGGGATGATTGTCTGGAGTTCAATCTCCGAAATGCTGTCGCCGGCCCGCGCGATCTGCGCCCTGTATTCTCCGATATTGCCTGAAAGTTCCGCCCCCCGTCGCTTCAGCGCCAATAGCCGGGAGTTCGGCGCCAGGCCCTTTTCGACCAGCGATGCGATGGCGGTGATTTCCTCCTTGAGGAGCGAAAGCTGTTCGCGGCTTGCATCGACCTGGGCGTTGAGCCCGCTGATCTCCATTCTCAGCTTCGAGGCCCGCTCGCGCAGGATCGATTCCTGGTTTTCGATGCGATCTTGCTGCGTTTTGAAAACATCAATTTCGCCCATCATGATCTGGGAAACCGCCGGATCTGTCGACCGTTCAATCAGTTCATCAGGGAAGTTGATTTCACCGAGTCCGTCGCGCTCGGCGATCAGGCGGGCCCGCAGGGCCATCGCCGAATGAAGTCTTCCATTCAACAGGTCAAAGGCCGCCCGGGATCGCATGCCTTCCATCCTGAAGAGGGGTTGACCGGCCTCGACGCGCTCTCCTTCACGGACGAGAATCTCGGAGATGATCCCACCTTCGAGGTGCTGGATGGTCTTGCGATTGCTTTCCACGCTGACGACACCTGAAGCGATGGCCGCGCTGTCCAGTCGTGCATTCGCCGCCCACAGCAGGGAGCCGCCCATGAAACCGGCGACGATCGCCCAACCAATGCGCCGCCAGACGCGAAGGTTGCCATTGAGGTCGCTTTCGCCATCTTTACCGCCCGCGAAGCTGTGTTGGATGTGACTGAAGGCGGCCCGCGTCATTTTCCTGATGGATGAAACAGATTGGACGATGTTCATGGCGTCATGCTCCCACCGCTGACTGCTTCTTGGCGCCGCCTGATTTGCGGGGCATGGGAAGGACGCTGCCCTCGGGTTTGCCGGTGCGACCCATCATGCGTCCGACACCGTCCCGAATCGAAAGGACCTTGTCGGCCAGTGCGAGAATGCTTGGGCGGTGGGCGATGATCACCGTGATCGCACCCCGGCGTTTCAGGGCGCCGAGCGCCTCCGTCAGGCCTGCGATGCCACCCGCATCAAGATTGGAATAGGGCTCATCAAGGACAACAAGGGTGGGGTTGCCGAACAGGGCGCGCGCCAGGGCAATGCGTTGGCGAAGTCCGGCCGGAAGCCGGTCGGCAACGCCGCCTACAGGGGTGTCGTAGCCCTGCGGCAGCCGAAGGATCAATTCGTGTATGCCCGCCTGTTTTGCCGCCTCGATCACCTTCTCCACAGGGGAGTCGGTAAAGCGCGCAATGTTCTCGCGCACCGTGGCGGGGATGAGTTCGATTGCCTGGGGGACATAACCCAAATGGGGACCCAGCGATTCTGCAGGCCATCCAAGGATGTCCGCACCGCCGATCCTTATCTTTCCGCCATCGGTCGGAACAAGCCCGAGAAGCATGCGCGCCATGCTCGATTT
>JAPHTL010000345.1 GCA_026193355.1 Rhodospirillales bacterium | reverse complement strand
GGGAAAACAGAGGTTCTGAAAGGTTTGCGCAATAGACAATCGTCCGCCCTTTCCCTACATTCAGCATCCCGCAACGCAGCAACGAAAACGAAAGAAACCGCCCCGCCATGCGAATGTCCCGTTACTTCATGCCGACGCTGAAGGAGAACCCTTCCGAGGCGCAGATCGTTTCTCACCGCCTGATGCTTCGTGCGGGCATGATCCGCCAGTCGAGCGCCGGAATTTATTCATGGCTTCCGCTCGGATTGCGCGTTCTCAGGAACATTGAACGGATCGTGCGCGAGGAACAGGACAGGGCCGGGTGCCAGGAACTGCTGATGCCCACCATCCAACCCGCCGATTTGTGGCGGGAAAGCGGACGTTACGATGCCTATGGTCCGGAAATGCTGCGCATCGGCGATCGGCACGACCGTGAGATGCTGTACGGTCCCACGAACGAGGAACTGATCACCGATATCTTCCGAAATACGGCCAGAAGCTACAAGGACCTGCCAAAGATCCTCTACCACATTCAGTGGAAGTTCCGCGACGAGGTTCGTCCCCGTTTTGGCGTCATGCGCGGGCGTGAATTCCTGATGAAGGACAGCTACTCCTTTGACCTTGATTATGAGGGATCCAAAAGGTCTTACAACAAGATGTTCGTAGCTTACCTTAAGACGTTCGCGCGGATGGGGCTCAAGGCGATTCCCATGCGGGCGGACACTGGACCGATCGGCGGCGACCTGAGCCACGAGTTTCTGATTCTGGCCGAGACCGGAGAATCACAAGTCTTCTGCCATAGGGACTTTCTGGAGATGGACGTCCTTGCCGAGGACATTGATTACCACAGCGATGAGCAGGTTCAGTCCATCGTCGAAAAGTTCACGTCCCAGTATGCCGCCACGGATGAAAAGCACGATGCAGCCAAGGAACAGGAGCTGGGTGTCGACCTGATCAGCGCGCGCGGTATCGAGGTTGGTCACATTTTCCATTTCGGAACGAAATACTCAAAGCCGCTGAACGCCGTGGTCGCCGGACCGAATGGCGAGGAAATAACGGTCGAGATGGGTTCCTACGGCATTGGCGTGTCGCGTCTTGTTGGCGCAATCATTGAGGCTTCGCACGATGACAACGGCATTGTATGGCCGGAATCCGTGGCCCCGTTCAAGGTGGGGATCGTCAACCTGAAGGCATCTGATGAAGCCTGCGCAAAGGCTTGTGACGATATCTACGCCAAATTGGCGGCAAGCGGCGTCGAGGCCCTCTATGACGACCGGGACGAGAGGGCGGGCGTGAAGTTTGCGGATATGGATCTGGTCGGTCTGCCCTGGCAACTGGTGGTCGGCCCACGTGGCTTGCAGAACGGTATCGTCGAGTTCAAGAGCCGCGTGAGCGGGGAGCGGGAGGAATTGTCCATCGAATCCGCCCTTTCCCGGCTGTGCGCATGATCGCGTCATAACTTTGCCTTTATTTTTGGGCAATCAAACGGTCTGACGACCGGGACAGGAGTTGAACGAACCGTGTTTTCCACCTTCGAATGGATGGTGGCCCTCCGCTATCTGCGCGCGCGCAGGCAGGAGGGGTTCATCTCCGTCATCGCCTGGTTCTCGCTGCTCGGCATTGCGCTGGGCGTGGCGACGCTGATCATCGTGATGTCTGTGATGAACGGTTTTCGTCAGGAGCTTCTCACACGGATCCTGGGTCTCAACGGTCATGTAAACGTCTACGCCTCGGCCGATGGAATGAAGGATTACGATTCCGTGGCGTCGCGGATCGTTGATATCGATGGGCTTGTGACCCTGTCCCCAATCGTTGAAGGGCAGGTGATGGCGACGGGCCGCAACGGCGCGCGCGGCGCGCTGGTTCGGGGCATTCGGCCTGCCGACCTGTCGAACCGCAATATCGTCGTTCAGAACATCCGTTTCGGCACGCTGGAGGCCTTCGAGGGCGAGGATGCAGTTGTTGTCGGCGAACGTCTGGCCGCCGCACTTGGGTTGAATGTTGGGGATTCAATCACCCTGATCTCACCGAAGGGGAATGTGACGGCTTTTGGCACCGTTCCCCGGATGAAGGCCTATCGTATCGTGGCGACCTTCAACGTTGGCATGTTCGAATACGATTCCAGTTTCATTTTCATGCCGCTTGAGGCCGCGCAGGTCTACTTCAAGTCACCTGACCGGATCAATTTTCTGGAAGTGATGACGAATAACCCCGACACAGCGCCCCGCCTGAGTCTCGATATCGTTCAACGTTTGGGGCCGGGCTTCCGGGTTCTTGACTGGCAACAGACAAACGCCAGCTTTTTCAATGCGATACAGGTGGAACGGAACGTCATGTTCTTGATCCTCACCCTGATTATCATTGTCGCGGCCTTCAACATCGTTTCCAGCCTGATCATGCTGGTCAAGGACAAGGGGCGCGACATTGCGATTCTGCGGACGATGGGGGC
>JAPHTL010000330.1 GCA_026193355.1 Rhodospirillales bacterium | reverse complement strand
GCGTCGCAGGTTCAGTTTTTCAGCGATGGGAAGGGCGACCAGATTGGCGATCAATGCGCCGTAAAGCGTGGTCAGCAGGGCCACAGCCATTGCCGGGCCGATGGTCTTTGGGTCGTCCATGCTGGACAGCATCTGCACAAGGCCGACAAGCGTTCCGATCATGCCGAAGGCGGGAGCGGATTCCCCCATGGCGCGAAAAATCTTCTCGCCTACCTCGTGGTGATGGATTGAATTGTCCATCTCGGTCGTCAAAACCTTTTCGATGAATTCCGCGTTGTGTCCGTCGACGCAAAGCTGGATGCCTTTCTGGAAGAACCTGTTGTCGACTTCGGCGTTTTCCAGCGCCAGCATGTTTCCCTTGCGTACCCGCTGGGCCAGTTCTTCGGCCACCTCTACGAGTATGCGGGGGTTCTGGCCCTGTTCAATGAATGCCGTCATGACCGCCAGCTTGAAGGCGCCGAACACACTGGTTAGCGGAAACTTGATCAGCGTTGCGGCGAAGGTTCCGCCAAGCACGATCAGAATGCCGGTCAGATTGAGGAAGATACCAAGGTCGGAGCCTGTTGCGATGGCCAGAACCACGACGCCGACACCGGAGACCAATCCGACAAGTGTCGCAAAATCCATTCCCGCACCTCGTTCCCGCGCTTTCCGTTGAGCAAAAAATTTTATTTTTTCTTTTGCGTACAAAGCCTGAAAGGCCAGCCGGCTGTCCGCGGATAATACCACAATTTTTCGTTAATGTGGTTTCTGCTTCTGGCGCTTTGATACAGGTAATACCAATTTTTTTTGTCAGTGGCGGGTGATCGTGCTAACCGTCTGGAGATCAGGCGAGGGGCGATACAGGCGGCGGCGCACGACGGGCGCCGTCTATTCACGACGGCGCATAACAACAAGACAACGATAAAGAGGCATTCGAACAACAATGAAATCCTTCAATCCACCCCGACGTACATTGATGGGGCCTGGCCCTTCGGACATTCACCCGCGGGTTCTGGCCGCCTTGTCACGGCCGACGGTCGGACATCTTGACCCGACATTCGTTGGGATGATGGACGAAGTGAAGGAGATGCTGCGCTATGTCTTCAGAACGGAAAACGATCTGACGCTGCCCATATCCGCGCCCGGCTCGGCGGGCATGGAAACCTGTCTCGTCAACCTCATCGAGCCTGGCGATGTCGTTGTGGTCTGCGTCAATGGCGTGTTCGGCGGCCGGATGAAGGAAATCGTCGGCCGTTGCGGCGGGACGCCGGTGGTTGTCGAAGACCGCTGGGGTGATCCGGTTGACCTGCAAAAGGCGGAAGACGCACTGAAGGCGAACCCCGGCGCGCGGGCGATGTGCTGGGTGGATGGTGAAACGTCAACGGGCGTTCGTTCGGATTCAAGCGCGCTCTGCGCGCTTGCGGCGAAACATGGGGCGCTCAGCATCGTTGATGCCGTGACCTCGTTGGGCGGTACGCCCGTCCTTGTCGATGAATGGGGTGCGGACGCCGTCTACAGCGGTTCGCAAAAGTGTCTTTCCTGTGTGCCGGGCATTTCGCCGGTCACCTTCGGGGAACGCGCTGTCGAACGGATCAGGGGGCGCAACGCCCCGGTGCAGAGCTGGTTTATGGATCTGAATCTCGTCATGGGATACTGGGGGGGAAGCGGCGGTGCGCCCCGGACCTATCACCATACGGCCCCGGTCAATGCGCTTTATGCGTTGCACGAATCCCTTGTGATGATCCGCGAAGAAGGCATACAGGACGGCTGGGCCCGCCATCGCCGCATGTACAACGCCCTTGCCGCTGGTCTGGAGGCCATGGGCCTTGGCCTGTTTGTCGCCGAGGAACACCGTCTGCCGCAGCTCAATTCGGTGACGGTTCCAGAAGGCGTGGACGAGGCCGCGGTTCGCCGGAGGCTTCTTGACGACTACGGGCTTGAAATCGGGGCCGGGCTTGGCGCCCTTGCCGGAAAGGTTTGGCGAAT
Source organism: Rhodospirillales bacterium (assembly GCA_026193355.1). Classification (GTDB taxonomy): domain Bacteria; phylum Pseudomonadota; class Alphaproteobacteria; order Rhodospirillales; family JAPHTL01; genus JAPHTL01. Next base: position 8,843 of record JAPHTL010000330.1, on the reverse strand, counting down.
CGGCCTGATGGGGCAAAGCGCTACGCCCGTGAACGTGACCCTGTGCCTCGGCGCGCTGGAAAGTGTGCTGGCGGATGCGGGCGCGGGTATCACGGTTGGCACCGCCTTGCCCGCGGCGAACAGGGAGCTGACGCAAGGCTGATATCACCACCAGCCCCCGACAGGATGAAACGAAAAGGCCGCCTGCTGGCGGCCTTTTCCCTCGTTTGTCACATGGGGCGATCCGTCACTTCTTTCCGCCCATCCGCATTTGCTCCAGCATGAAGCGCACCACCCGTGTGCGGATGTCTTCGACGGTTTCGCGCAATTCCGAAACCTGCGCGCGCGTCTCCGCATCCTCACCGGAAGCGCCCGATTCGAAATGCGTCGCTGGCGTCACGGCTTCCCCTGCGGCCATTTTGTTCATGTCGAGGCGCATCTCGGCGATCACCGCGCGATCCGCCGCCCATTGATCCTTCATGGCGGCGACATCGCGGGCCAACGCCTCGAAGGGGTTCTTTCCGGCGCCCTTCGCTCCGGAATCCGAAATGGCATGAGCCGAAGCGCCGCCGGCCGAAGGGATGCCGCCAAAATCCATTGCGTCCAGACGGGCCTGAATCTGTGACAGAACCTCCCAGCCATCGGACATGTCCTGGCGGAGTGAGGTGATTTCGTCCTTCATCATGCGGACGGTCGGGTCTTCGGAGGCGGGCCGGATGAAGTTTCCCGCCTTCCCGACAAGGGTGGAGACCAGCTTGCGCAATTCCCGGAAGCGCGCCTTGGCCGCGTCGCGCTCGGCCTCCGCTGTCGCCAGTTGGCGATGAAGCGACGGCGTGGATTCCGCTTCGCTGTCCTGGGCGTGGTGTCCTGCGCCCGTCGGCAGGCGCTCAAGCACCATTTTAAGGATATCGTCGCGCCGCCGGATCTCGTCGCGAAGGTCGCTGAAATCGCTGCGCAGTGTTTCAACGGAATCTTCCGGATGTGCGTGCCTGGAATTGTCTTTCCCACCCGGTATCAGCCGATGAACTGTGCCGCCTTCGCCATTCTGTTCGGACATGCGGAATCCCCCTTGTCGGTGGTCACTGGTCAAGAGGCCACAAGATATGGGTAAAAAGTTAACTATTCGCCAATCGGTGGGGTGTTCGGTGTCAGCCGAGCCTTGAAAATGCAACCGCGATCCGCGCGGCCAGTCGCGCGTTCGCAACGGCGAGCGCCTTGTTCGCCTTCAGGCTTTCGCCCCCCGTTTCCTTGGCAAGCCTGCGTAGCAGGAACGGCGTCACGGCTTTGCCCGCGATCCCCTTTTTCCCCGCCTCGGTGATGGCGTCCGTGATGAGGGCGTCCATGCGGTCCGCTTCCAGCGCGGCCTCGGGCGGGACCGGGTTGGCGATGACAACGCCGCCGTTGAGTCCGATCCCCCAATGTGCGGCGACAATTCGGGCGACCTGTTCCGGGGTATCGGCGCGCTGGTCCAGGTGAAGCCCACTGGTCTGCGCATAAAAGGCGGGAAAGTCGTTTGTTCCATGGCCGATAACGGGAACCCCAAGGGTTTCAAGGCATTCAAGCGTTGCAGGAAGATCAAGGATGTTCTTCGCGCCGCTGCAAACGACGGCGACGGGTGTGCGCGCCAGTTCCCCCAGATCGGCGGAAATATCGAAACTTTCCATTGCGCCGCGATGGACGCCGCCGATGCCGCCAGTTGCAAAAAAACGGATTCCGGCGACATGGGCCAGATACATGGTCGACGAAACCGTCGTCGCGCCATCGGCGGCATTTGCGATGGCGAAACCAAGGTCGCGGCGGCTGATCTTGAGGACTTCGCCCCCCTTCGCCAGGTGTTCCAGTTCTTTGGGCGAAAGACCGACAATCGGCTGTCCGGCGACGACGCCAATGGTTGCCGGTTCGGCCCCTTCTGCGCGAATCGCAGCTTCCATTTCGCGAGCTGTTTCAATATTATCCGGCCAGGGCAGGCCATGGGCGATGATCGTGCTTTCCAGCGCGATAACGGGCGTTCTGGCGGCCAGTGCCGTTTGCACCCGTTTGGATACCTCGACAATCGCCCGCAAAGACTGCGTACCCATCTTCTCCTCACATCTGATTTAAAAAGCCATTCTCGTCAAAGTGTGGCAAATGACTCACTTCTTTGACCATCGTCAATTCCGTGCTATTCATACGGTTGTAGCTTGTAGAACCGCTGTCGCGCTGGGCGTTCTGCCGGCAGGGGGGGCGCATATTGAGACCGTACAGAATCATAAAGACAGAAACCAAAGAAAGAAGCTCACTTCTTAGCCAATGGGTAGGATCATGAACATTTCGTGGAAAAAGACGGCCACAGCACTGGTCGCGCTGGGAATCGGCGTATCTCTGGGAGCAAGCTCCTGGGCTGCCGACACCCTGCAGGACGTGATGAAAAAGCGGGGCTTGACCGAAAAGGACGTTCTCGCAGCTGCAAAAACATACACGCCGACAGGCGGACGCGATGAATTCATCGTGTTCTCGTCGGGCGGTCAGAGCGGTCAGGTGATCGTTTATGGCGTCCCGTCGATGCGTATCCTGAAGTACATCGCCGTTTTCACCCCCGAGCCGTGGCAGGGCTATGGCTTCGATGAGGAATCGAAGGCGGTTCTGGCGCAGGGTCGGATTCGCGGAAAGGACATCAACTTCGGCGACACTCACCATCCGGCGGTTTCCGAGACCAATGGCGAGTACGACGGCCAGTTCCTGTTCATCAACGACAAGAACAATCCGCGCATCGCGGTCATCGATCTGCATGACTTCGAGACCAAGCAGATCGTCGTCAACCCGATCATGAAGTCGGAACACGGCGGCGCCTTCGTCACCCCGAACACCGACTATGTGATCGAGGCGACCCAGTACGCCGGTCCGTTCGAAATGGGCTACGTGCCGCTGTCGCAGTTCAACGACAAGTATCGCGGCGCGGTGACCTACTGGAAGTTCAATCGCGAGAAGGGCCGGATCGAGCCGGAAAACTCCTTCTCCGTCGAACTGCCGCCTTACAGCCAGGACCTTTCCGACTTCGGTAAGGGCCCGTCTGACGGCTGGTCGTTCACCAACTCGTTCTGCTCCGAGCGTTATATCGGCGGTATCGAGAGCGGCCGTCCGCCGTTTGAAGCGGGCTGTTCACAGAAGGATACCGACTTCCTGCACGTCGTGAACTGGAAGAAGGCGGAAGAGCTGTTCAAGGCCGGCAAGGCCCAGATGATCAACGACCATCCGGTTCTTTCCATGAAGACGATGGTTGACGCCGGTGCGCTGTTCCTGGTTCCGGAACCCAAGAGCCCCCATGGCTCCGACGTTTCGCCTGATGGCAAATACGTCATCGTTTCGGGCAAGCTGGACAGCCACACCTATGTCTACAGCTTCGAGAAAATGATGGCCCTGCTGAAGGCCAAGGACTTTGCCGGAACCGACCCGTACGGCATTCCGATCCTCGATCTGAAGAAGACCCTGCACAAGCAGGTCCAGGTCGGCCTCGGTCCGCTGCACACGCAGTATGATTCGAAGCCCTGCGTGGCCTATACGTCGATCTACGTCGACAGCCAGGTGACCAAGTGGGACTACTGCGAAGGCAAGGTCCTCGACAAACTGTCGATCCATTACAACATCGGTCATCTGATGGCGATGGAAGGCGATTCGGCTTCGCCGAAGGGCAAGTATCTGGTCGCCCTGAACAAGCTGGCCATCGATCGCTTCAACCCGGTTGGTCCGCTGCATCCGCAGAACCATCAGTTGATCGACATCTCCGGCGACAAGATGCAGTTGCTCTATGACATGCCGCTGCCGCTGGGCGAGCCGCACTATGCGGTGGCGATCTCGGCCGACAAGCTGAAGCCGGGCGTCCGCTACAAGGTGGGCTGGAACAGCCGCACCGATCAGAAACACGAGTTCCGGACCCGTCCGGGCCGTGAGAAGATCGAAGTCAAGGGCAACGATGTCCATGTGTATGGCTCGTTGATCCGGTCGCACATTACACCCGAAATCATCGAGGTTGAGGAAGGGCAGAATGTGTACTTCCACATGACCAACCTGGAGCGTGCCGAAGACGAAACCCACGGTTTCGCGGTCTATGGGTCGAACGTCAACCTGTCGGTTGAGCCGGGCAAGACGGCGACCGGCAAGTTCGTCGCCGACCAGCCTGGCGTTTTCCCCTACTACTGCACCGAGTTCTGTTCGGCTCTTCACCTTGAAATGCAGGGCTACCTGCTGGTCAAGCCGAAGGGTTACAAGGAAACCGGCGCGAAGGGTGCGGAAGGCACAACCTACGCCAAGGCTGACTACGAGAAGCAGCACAAGACCAACGTCGACACCCAGGCGGTTATCGACAGTGTCGTGGGCTACATCACCAGCCGTAACTTCAAGGACTTCCCGCCTGTGGTGGCCCTTGTCGAAGACGCGACCGACCAGCTGAACTTTGCGGCCGACGCCAAGAAGCGGATGGAAGGTTTCGTGGCCAAGGAAGACTGGCATAATGCCACGCTTTGGGCCGGCCAGTGGTGGCAGTACCAGGTCAAGGCTGCGGACATCGGTCTGCGCGCCAAGACCTACCTTGACCAGAATGGTGCGGTCGAGGTGAAGCAAGAGACCAAGAAGTAATCAGTTCATCTACTGAACTGACCGCTTTTGGGGGGGCGGGAAGCGATAATATCGCTCCCCGCCCCTTCTCTTTATGATAGAAGGGTCAGGTAAAGGCCCTTCTTTGAATGAGGAACGAGGAGACAGAAATGAACAGAACGATTGCCCGGCTCATGGCCCTGACGCTGATTGCCATCGGCCTTGTGACGGTTTCCGTCGGAATGGCTGTGGCCGCCGACAAGGATGCCGGCAAGAGCATCTACGGCCCGCGTGGCGGTTATGGCTGCATTGCCTGCCACGGAATCAACGGCAAAAGGGCGATCCAAGACTATCCCAACATTGCGGGACAGGACAAAAAATACATCGAGCAGCAGATCAAGGACATCATGAACGGCAAGCGTGTGGGAAGTCCGAACGCCGAGGGCAAACCGCGAACGGAAGGCATGAAGGGTTCGCTTGTTACTCCGCAGGGCAAGCCGCGGATGGACAATGCGCAGATCAAGCAGGTCGCGGCATGGCTTGCGGGCCAGGAGCCCGCCGCGCCAAAGGCGCCTGAGACGCCCTATGATCCGGCGCGACTGGAGAACGGCAAGGGTCTCTATAAGAAATACAACTGCAAGAACTGTCACGGGAACGACGGCTTGAAGCCGCTGAAGGGCTATCCCTTTATCGCGGGGCAGAAAAGGGATTATCTTATCGCCCAGATGAAGGACATCCGTGACAAGGTGCGCAAGAACGGCAAAAGCGGGGTCATGGTCGGTTTCGTCAAAAAAGCCTCGGATGAGGACATCGAAGTGATTGCCGAGTACTTGTCGCAAATCAATCGCGCGGCGAAGTGAACCGGATAGGATGCCGCGCCGTCGATCAAAAGAACGACATTGCCTGATGGAGAGAGCAGATGACATTTAGGATCAAATTCACGATTGCCGCAGCCGCGCTAGCGTTCGGCCTTGCTGGCAATGCCTATGCGTGGAACGAGGGTGGCGGAGAGCAGGATGACGCCATGCACAAGACGCCGAACAAGGAAAACGGCATCGAGGTTTACGAGGTCTGTTCCGCCTGCCACCTGCCGGAAGGCTGGGGCACCGTTGACGGGACCTTCCCGCAGTTGGCCGGTCAGCACCGCACCGTGTTGATCAAGCAGCTTGCGGATATCCGTGCGCTTAACCGCGACAACCCGACGATGTATCCCTTTGCGCTTCCCAGCGAGATCGGTGGCGCGCAGTCGATCGCTGACGTCGCGGAATACATCTCGCATCTGCCGATGAACCCGGAACCCGGCCTCGGTAAATGGGAGCCGGGAACGCCGGAATTCGAGAAGGGCAAGAAGCTCTACGCCGACAATTGCGTACGGTGCCATGGCGAAAATGGCGAGGGCATGGCCGATAAGTACTACCCGAAGATCCAGGGCCAGCACTACAAGTACATCCTGCGCCAGTTCGAATGGATCAGGGACGGCAAGCGCCGCAATGCCAATCCGGACATGGTCAAACAAATCCAGGACTTCAGCGATGACGACATGAGACAGGTGATGAACTACGTTTCACGTTTGAAACCGCCGAAGGAAAAGCTTGGCCCCAAGGGCTGGCTGAATCCGGACTTCAAGTAGGGAATCAAAGCCATCTGGTTTTGATGGCTTTTCTTCCGACATCACGCCGATCGGGTAAAAACTCGATCGGCGGCGGTGTTGATCGTGACGGTGGGGGGCCGCCTTTTTCAAATTCCTTCCCACGGAGATGAAATGACCGCCGAATCCCATAAAGCCAAGGGTTTAATCTTCCGCGTCCTGACAATCGCCGGTCTGGCGATGATCGTTGTGGCTTATTTCTCGCCCATCTGGTGGGTGTCGCTTACGGCGCCCCAATACCCCGAATCCGCTTTTCCCCAGGGAATTCGGATTCACTTCCATATGGATTCCGTTTCAAACGGCTGCAGGTTCGTTGAATCGACGGAAAAGACCGAGGACGAGGTCCTCAACTGCAAGCACGAAATGGACGCCATCAACCACTATGTCGGCATGTATCCCATTGCCGCCGGCGGCCCGGTTGAACGCGCCTATTCGCCTTTCCTGATCGCCATGCTGGCTTTGATGCTCGGCACCTTCATGATCGGGGGGCGCAAACGTCGCGCAGCGGTATTCGGCATCGGCAGCGCCGTCATCATCGCATGGATGACGATGGCCATGCAGGCCAATGGCGGGATTCATTACCTGTCGCCGAACTACGTCAAGGATTTCTCGTCCACAATGGGCCTCTATCCTGAGGATTACGCGGATTGGAGCGGCCTTTACACGATTGAAGAAAGCTACCATGAGGCGCTTGGCCGCTACTTCCGGGAAGAGGTTAAAAACGCCCAGGCCGTGGCGTTGATGATGAAATTCGCCCACGGGGTCTACTGGGGAATCATCGCCTCTCTTGCGGCGCTGACCGTTGGCTTGCTGCTCTGGCGTCCGATTTACTGGCTGCTGGTCCTGATACCAGCGGCGGTTCCGGCATTTTTCGTCGTGGAATACGCCGCATGGCTGTGGTGGTTCGGGCATAGTCTGCATGAAATGGGGGCCTTTACGGTCAAGCCGTTCATGCCGACGGTATTGGGACAGGGCAAGGTCGCGCAGTTCTCCACCTATTCCTATCCCCACTACGGATTTGGGCTGCTGGCGGCGGCTGGACTCGTACTGCTCCTTGCCATGCTGATCCGTCGCAAACAGTTGCAGGAATCCTCGGAACAGGGGTGAGCCCTTGGCGGAGCCGGCAGGAATCATGGGTAGATTACAATCCCGTGGGTGGATCATTTTCGCGGCGGGGGGGGTGATCCTCCTCGCCGCAATGATTCATTTTTTCGTCAATGGGATAGCCGCTGCACCGGCTGGGCCAATCTCGGCCAGGGCTGCGGATCTTTCCTTGCAGGAAATGCTCGAACAGGCCGAAGAAGGGGCCGTTATTACCCTGCCGCCGGGTGTTTACGCCGGCCCTGTGGTGATCGACAAGCCCCTCACCTTGGACGGGGGTGGGAAGGCGACCATCGACGCAGGCGGCAAGGGGACGGTTGTCCTCATCGATGCCGATGGCGTAACGGTGAAGAACCTTCGGCTCATCGGATCGGGAGAATCGCACAACGACATCGATTCCGGCGTTCAGGTGCGCGGCAAATACAATATCGTCAGTGACAACGTCATCGAAGATTGCCTGTTCGGCGTCGATCTGGGCCAATCCAACAACAACATCGTTCGGCGCAACACGATCCATTCAAAGCATTTCGACCTGGGCGTACGCGGCGATGCTGTGCGGCTCTGGTACAGCATGCACAACAAGATCACCGACAACGTGATCGACGGATCGCGCGACATGGTCGTGTGGTATTCAGCCAACAACGACATCAAGAACAACACGGTGCGGAACGGGCGCTATGGCCTGCACTTCATGTACGCCAAGTACAACCTTGTCGAAGGCAACCGCTACGAGAACAATTCGGTCGGCATATTCCTGATGTATTCCGATGATGTTGTCGTGCGGGGAAATACGGTCATCCGCGGTCTTGGCACGACCGGCATGGGTATCGGGTTGAAGGAAACCAGTAACGTCGATTTGACGGACAACCAGATTTATTACACCGAAACGGGCATTTATCTGGACGTTTCACCCTTCCAGCCGGACATGACCAACCGGGTGTTTCGCAATACCGTCGCGTACAGCACGATCGGGATCAAATTTCTCAACGACTGGACGGGAAACATCATCCACGACAACCACCTGCACAACAATATCCATCAGGTGACGGTGCAGGCGCTGGCATCGGCGAAGCGGAACGACTGGCAGGGCAACTACTGGGACGATTACGAGGGTTTTGATCGCAATCAAGACGGGATAGGGGATTTCCCGTATGATATCTGGGTGTTCGCCGACAGAATCTGGATGGATGTGCCATACGCCCGGTTTTACAAGGGCTCACCGGTGCTGACTGCTCTGGATTTTCTTGAGCGACTAGCACCCCTGACCCAGCCTATCCTGATGCTTCGCGATGAACGCCCGAAGATGAAGCCGGAATTCGCGACCGTTGCAAAAGCGGACGGCAAGGCTGACGAGGAGTCGGCCGGCTCGGACCAGCATTACGATCCGTTTGGGCTGAGGAAACCCTAGGCAGGACAAAGGTAGAAACGGAAAGACCCACACAATGTCGACCGAAGATGACCTTCCGGTAATTGCGCCGGGCAAAAAGGTTAAAAAGCTGACGAAGAACCAACGCAAGGCGCGCCGCCGGTTCTTGCGCTCCATTGC
>JAPHTL010000208.1 GCA_026193355.1 Rhodospirillales bacterium | reverse complement strand
CCTTTCGGCGGCGGCGATCACCGCGACGTTGGTTTCGGCCAGATCGGCGGCGACCGAGGCATCCTTCGCCGAAGCGCCCAGTCCGAACAGGCCAAGGCCTGGCACGAATACGACTCGTGGCATCAGGTCCAGTTCGATCTTCGAGCCGCCGTGACGCTTGTTGTTGCGCATGAAATAGGCGTGATAGGCCTTCCTGTATTCCTCCAGCGCCTTCTCGACCCCGGTGCGGAAATCGTCGATCCTGCCCGCTTCTGGCGCGGGAACAATCAGGGGGGCGGGTTTGGTGCGGATCACGTGGTCCGGCGTCACCGTTCCCTGATTGGCGTAACGCGTCAGTTCGGCGCCACCCACGAATTCCTTGATGGCCTTGCTGGTGCGGAAATTGAAAACAAACCGACGATCGTTTCCGTCCTTGCCGGGCAGTGAGATCAGGCCGCGCAGGATTGGCGCAACCTCGGCCAGCGGGGCGATCCTCTTCGGTGTCTTGCCTGGCTTGAACGCTACCTTGCGTCCCTTCGCCAGCCGTTTTTCGGCCAGCGTCACCATTTCAATCATAAGGTCGTAGGCCTGCTTGGCCGTCGAACCAAAGGTGAAAATGCCGTGCTTGAGCAGAATCAGACCATCGACAGAGGGGTCCGCCTGATAGACCTCCATCGCTTTCTTGGCCAGCGCGAAGCCCGGCATGATGTAGGGAACGATCCCCATGCGTTTGCCATAGACCGCGCGGGCCTGTTTCTCGGCGTCCGGCTGGTCGGTCAGCGCGACAACGGCGTCGGCATGGGTGTGGTCGATGAACTTGTGCGGCAGGAAGGCATGCAGCAGTGTTTCCACCGACGGATTGGGTGATCCGGCGTTCAGCAGGTTGGTGCGCTGGACATTGACCATTTCCTCGTCGGACAGGGCATCCAGCGCCGCGTAGCCAAGCAAGGGGCGAAGGCGCACGGCGGGCAGGCCGGGCGGTTCGATACTGCCCATGTCCCAGCCGCTGCCCTTGACGCACAGAACCTCGACCTTTTCGCCCAGCAGGTCCTTGACGGTTGTCTTGACAGAGGTGTTTCCACCGCCATGCAGAACCAGCCGCGGTTCTCCACCAAGCAGGCGCGTCGTGTAGGTGCGCAGCGCGAGGTCCTTGTTGGCCCCCTGTTTTGCGTATTGACGAACCGCCGCGCGGGCGTCCTTTTCCGACCACAGGTTCTTCATTGTCATTGTCCTTCCGAAAACAACCCCACGCCATACGGCATGACGGCCTCAGCTTTTATTCAATCCCGATTGGTCTAATCACGCGCGTTCGGGGAAAAGCCCCTTGAGGCCCGCCTCGGAGGCCTCGCACACGCCGCGTTCGGTGATCAGGCCGGTGACAAGACGCGAAGGCGTCACGTCGAAGGCGAAATTGGCGGCGGGCGACCCATCCGGCGTAATGGTCACGGTGGAAACCCCGCCATCGGCGGCCCGCCCGGTGATCCGGGTGACCTCTCCCGCATCGCGCTCCTCGATCGGAATGTCGCGCAATCCGTCCTTCAACGTCCAGTCGATAGTCGGCGAGGGAAGGGCCACATAGAACGGTACACCGTTGTCGTGGGCCGCCAGCGCCTTCAGATAGGTGCCGATCTTGTTGCATACATCGCCCGCCGCGGTCGTGCGATCGGTGCCGACGATGCACAGATCGACCATGCCGTGCTGCATCAGGTGTCCACCCACATTATCGACAATTACCGTATGGGGAACGCCATGCCGTCCCAGTTCCCACGCGGTGAGGTTGAATCCCTGGTTGCGCGGCCGCGTCTCGTCCACCCAGACATGGACCCGGATGCCCGCGTCGTGGGCCACGTAGATCGGGGCCAGCGCCGTGCCCCAATCAACCGTCGCCAGCCACCCGGCGTTGCAATGGGTGAGGATGTTGACCGTCCCCTCGCCGCCCTTCTTCGCGGCGGCGGTCTTGATCAGCGCCGCGCCGTTGACGCCGATCGAGTGGCAGATCCCGACATCCTCGTCGCAGATCTCGGCGGCGCGGGCATAGGCGACGGCGGCGCGATCGGACGGGTCAAGCGGTCCAAGCACGGCCATCATCTCGTCCAGCGCCCAGCGCAGGTTGACTGCCGTCGGTCGGGTCGCGAACAATTCGTCATGCGCCCGCTTCAACGCGGCATCGGACGGATCCGCGCGCACCGCAAGGGCCATGCCGTAAGCGGCCGTGGCTCCGATCAGCGGCGCGCCGCGCACCAGCATCTCGAAGATGGCGTGGGCCGCGTCCTTGCACGATTCCAGCCGTACGGTAACGAATTCGAAAGGCAGCCTGGTCTGGTCGATGATCTCGACCCCCCAGCCGTCTTCTGCCAGCCAGATGGTGCGGAAGTGCTTGCCGTCAACCTTCATCCCCGTCCTCCTCAGCCGTTACCCAGAACGCGGCCGGCAACCGCATCGAGCTTGCGGATCATTTCCGGATCGCGTGCGTCGGGCGCGGTGATGACCCCGTTATCAAGGGCGGTATGACAGCCATCGCCACAGGTTTCCGACCGCCCGGCAAGGCGCGGCACAACCTTCTTGACCACGGCGCGGGCGTTGTCCGCGTTCTGCATCAGGACCTGGATGATCGCATCCACGGTGACGTGATCATGATCGGGGTGCCAGCAGTCGAAGTCGGTGACCATGGCGACGGTGGCGTAACACATCTCCGCCTCGCGGGCGAGTTTGGCTTCGGGCATGTTGGTCATGCCGATGACGTCGCAACCCCAGGAACGGTAGAGGTTCGATTCGGCCAGGGTCGAGAACTGCGGTCCCTCCATCGCCAGATAGGTGCCGCCGCGCTGATAGCCGATTCCCACTTCCTTGATCGATTCCTCAAGCGCGTCGCCGAGCCGCGAACAGACCGGGTGGCCAAAGGAAACGTGGCCGACAAGACCCGTGCCGAAGAAGCTTTTGACCCGGGCGAACGTGCGGTCGATGAACTGGTCGACAATGACGAAGGTGCCGGGCGGCAGGTTTTCACGGAAGGAGCCACAGGCGGACAACGAGAGAATCTCGGTCACGCCAACACGTTTCAATACGTCAATATTGGCGCGATAATTCAGTTCCGATGGCGGAATGCGATGGCCGCGGCTGTGCCGGGGCAGGAAGACCACCTTCTGCCCATCCAGTTCACCGAACAGCAGGTCATCGGACGGGTCGCCGAAAGGGGTGGAAACCTTTTCCCAGCGCGTGTTTGTCAACCCGTCGATCTCGTAAAGACCGCTGCCGCCGATTACGCCGATCACCGGCGGTGTACCCGGAACACTCATCTTGTCTTCTCCCTGTCTTCTCTGGCCGTGGGGGGCGTATTCTTCCGGCAAACGCCCTTCCTTGCAAGTGCCGCGCCGCATGATTACATCCAATAAAGGTCAAGATTCACATTGGGAGGGCATTATGGTCCCCGTAAAGCTCAGAGTTGCCTTGCTCGCCCTCATTCTCACGGTCATCTCCGCCAACGCCAATGCCGAGGACGTGCGCCAGGGAATAAAGCTCGATCCCCAGATCAAGGAGCAGTTCCTTGCCGAAATGCGGGGCCACATGGCGTCGCTGGACGACATTGTCGCTGCCATTTCAACCGGTGACTTCGCTGAGGCCGCACAGGTCGCCGATATCCGGCTTGATTACGGCCACCGGATGTGGGGCGCGATGGAGGAAGAGGGCGCAACGCCCGAGCAAATCGCCGCCATGAAGGAACGCATGAAAAGCGCCGGCATGGGACCGGGACGCGGTCAGGGGATGGGCATGGGTGGCGGCATGGGTTTTGGCCGCTATATGCCGCCTGAATTTCGCCAGATGGGCTTTTCCATGCATGATGCATCGCAGAAGCTGGTCGCTGCGCTGAAGGCATCGGCGAAGCCGCCGGTCGCCAACGATTACGCCAACGTCCTTTCGGCCCTGTCCGAACTCACCGGCAGTTGCCGGGGTTGCCACGACGCCTTCCGCATCGAGTACTGATTGCGCGGCTTCACGCCGCCCGTCGGGCGGCGTGGGCGCGTCGCCAGGAAAGCCAGCCAACAGCCAGCGCTGCGAAGGCGACGAAGGGAATGGCCAGAAGCTGCACCATGTCCCAGCCGAAGAAGTGCATGAATGCACCCGACGACAGTGACGCCATAGCCACCGAGCCGAAGACAAGAAAGTCGTTGGCGGCCTGGGTCTTGGCGCGCTCGGCGGGCGTATAGGATTCGGTCAGCAGCGTCGAGGCGCCAACGAAAGCGAAATTCCACCCCAGACCCAGCGCAATCAGGGCCACCACGAAATGGCCAAAGTCCAGCCCGGCCAGCGCGGCGACCACGCATCCGGCCAGCAGCGCCAGACCCGCCAGCATCACGTTAAGCACACCAAACCTCTGAATCAGCGTACCAGTGAAAAACGACGGCAGGAACATGGCGACGATATGCCACTGGATCACCGTCGCCGCATCCGACACGGCGAACCCGCACCCGACCATGGCGATGGGCGCTGCGGTCATCACAAGGCTCATTGATGCGTAGCCGACCATACCGCCGATGACGGCCACGATGAATACCGGTTGGCGCATGACATGGAAGACTGGCCTTCCCGGATCGGCGATCTGCGCCGCGCTCAGCTTCGGGATATCGACCAGCATCAGAACGCCGAGCGCGATGACCGCGACCACGATCAGCGAAAGATAGGCGCCGAGGAAGAGTACAGGCGCGAACAGCTCATTGGTCAGCTTCACCAGAGTCGGACCCGCAAAGGCGGCGACGATGCCACCTGCAACCACCAGTGAAATGGCCTTGGCGCGAAACGATTCATCCACCGCGTCCGCTGCGGCGAAACGGTAGAACTGCGCGAAACCGCCGTTGACGCCGATCACGAAGGTTCCCGTGACAAACAACCAGAACGACCCGATCCAGATGGCGTAGGAGGAGATCACCGCGCCAACGATGGCGAACAGCGCGCCCAGCATGAACCCGCTGCGCCGCCCCACCCGTTTCATCAGCATCGAAGCGGGAATGGTGGTCAATGCCGTGGCGACAACGACCATGCTGACCGGCAGGGTAGCCAGCGCCTTCGTCGCCGTCAGCGTCTGCCCGACAAGGCCGCTGAGGATGATCAGCGTCGACTGCCCCGTCATGAACAGGGCCTGGGACAGCGAAAGAACGGCGACATTGCGACGGTCACGGTTGGATGCCATGTCGTTCTCCAAAGGATAAGGGCCGCTGCCTGTCGGCAGCGGCCCTCGTTTATTGTTCAGGCGTCGCCACCCTTAGTGGACGTCGGACCAGATCCTGCGTTTCAACGCATAGAACATGGCCGTCAGGACCACAAGGAACAGCAGCACCTTGATGCCCATGCTCTTGCGCGCTTCCAGTTCCGGCGAGGCCGTCCACGCCAGGAAGGTCACGATATCCTTGGCATGCTGGTCAAGCGTCGCCGGGGTCCCGTCCTCGTATTCGACGGATTCGTCCATCAGGGGCGGGGCCATGGCGATCTGATGACCGGGGAAGTATTCGTTGTAATACATCCCCTCGTTCAGGGCGAAGCCCTCGGGCGCCTCTTCCTTGTAACCGGTCAGAAGGGCGTAGATGTAGTCCGGCCCCTTCTTGCGGGCCTTGACCATCAGCGACAGATCCGGCGGATACGCCCCCGCATTGGCGACACGGGCCGCCTTCTCGTTGGCGAACGGCGAAACGAAGTGATCGGACGGCTTTGCCGCACGCATCAGACGCTCCCCATCGACGATGGTATCCCCGTCGTCGTTGGGCGGCGCGGGCAGTTGGTATTCGGACGCGATGTCCTTGACCTCGTCTTCGGTGAAGCCGATGTCCATAAGGTTGCGATAGGCCACAAGACGCAGGCTGTGACAGCCCGCGCAGATGTCCTTGTAGACCTGATAGCCACGCTTCAACTGGTCACGGTCGAACTTGCCGAATATTCCCTGGAACGTCCAGTCCTTGGCAGGCGGCACAGCGGCGCCGCCAGCGGCGAAGGCATTGCCCGCGGCAAGCAGTACAAATCCGGCGGCAGCGGAAAGAATGATCTTACGCATGGTGCGGCTCCTTACTCGCTGTCCGATTTGGTGACCGCCGCGCTGATGCTCTCGGGCAACGGGCGCGGGTTTTCCAGCTTGCTGACCAGCGGGACGATGATCAGCAGGTGCGCGAAGTAGTAGAACGTCGCGACCTGACCGATGGTCACATAGGGTTCCTCGGCGGCCTGCGCCCCGATGTAGCCCAGAACCAGGCAATCGAGGACGAAGATCCAGAAAAACCACTTGTACATCGGACGGAACCGCGCGCTCCGCGCCTTGGAACGATCCAGCCACGGCAGAACCGCCAGCAGGATGATCGACGCGAACATGGCGATCACGCCCGCCAGCTTGGCCGGGATGAACAGCACGTCGAAAGTGAAGGCGCGCAGGATCGCGTAGAACGGCAGGAAGTACCATTCGGGAACGATGTGCGCGGGCGTCACCATCGGGTTGGCCTCGATGTAGTTGTCCGGCTCACCGAAGAAGTCCGGTGCGTAGAACACGAAGGCCAGATAGAAGATCAGGAACAGGCCGATGCCGTAGAAATCCTTGATCGTGTAGTAGGGGTGGAAGGGGATGGTGTCTTCCGGCCCCTTGATATCGACGCCCGTCGGGTTGTTCGATTTCACCGTGTGCAGGGCCCAGACGTGTACCACCACAAGGCCGACGATCACGAACGGCAGCAGATAATGCAGCGAGAAGAAGCGGTTCAGCGTCGGATTGTCGACCGAGAAACCGCCCCACAGCCAGGTCACGATTTCCTGCCCGACCAACGGGATGGCCGAGAACAGGTTGGTGATCACGGTGGCGCCCCAGAAACTCATCTGCCCCCAGGGAAGCACATAGCCCATGAAGGCGGTGGCCATCATCGCAAGGATGAGGAACACGCCGACGATCCACAGGATTTCGCGCGGGGCCTTGTACGATCCGTAGTACATGCCGCGGAACATGTGGATATAGACCACGATGAAGAACATGGACCCGCCGTTCATGTGCAGATAGCGCAGCAGCCATCCGTAATTGACGTCACGCATGATGCGCTCGACACTCACGAAGGCATGGTCCACATGCGGGGTGTAGCTCATGGCCAGGAAAATGCCCGTCAACAGCATGATGACCAGGACAAAGGCCGCGAGAGAACCGAAGTTCCACCAATAGTTCAGATTCTTCGGCGTCGGATAATCGACCGCCGAATGCTGCATCATGGTGAAAACCGGCAACCGTTCGTCAATCCACTTGACGACCGGATTATTGAAACTGGAGGTACTCATTCGGTTTTTCCCCCTTACCCGATCTTGATCGTGGTGTCGTCGGTGAACGCATAGGGCGGAACCTCAAGGTTCCGCGGCGCCGGCCCCTTGCGGATACGCCCCGAAGTGTCGTAGTGCGAACCGTGGCACGGGCAGAACCAGCCGCCAAACTCGCCGCGCGGTTCGCTCGATTTCTGGCCGAGCGGGATACAGCCGAGATGGGTGCAGATACCCAGGACGACCAGCCACTCGGGCTTCTCGGCCCGCTCGCCGTCCTTTTGCGGATCCGGCAGGTTTGCCGCGTCATCGGTTCCAGCGGTTTCGATCTCCGCCGCCGTCCGGTGACGGACGAATACAGGCTTGCCGCGCCAGACGACCGTGATGCTCTGCCCTTCTTCAATGGGGCTGATATCCACTTCGGTCGATGAAAGCGCCAGAACGTCGGCCGCCGGGTTCATGCTGTGGACGAAGGGCCAGAGCGACAGCGCGGCACCCGCCGCACCGACAGCCGTGGTCGTCAACAGCAGAAAATCGCGCCGGCTTTCCCCCGTGCCCGGGGCTCCTTGAATTTCGGTTGCCGTTTCAGCCATGCTTTAAAAACCTCATTTCCGACCCGCCCACGCGGGTCTTAACACCTAAGGCGATATTGGGCAGCGGATTCGAAATGATGCGGTGCGAACCCGGCGTCGGGTCGCGTACAGCAACCCCGGGATGCCTCATTGCCTTGTCCCCGGTCGCGCCAATGCTCCGTGGACGACCGGCGAACGGTATAAAGGAATTGAGTCGGAATGAAAAGGCAAAGCTGCCATAACGGGCGCATGAAACGCTTGGACACGCCTGTAATATTTAATTTTTCTAATTTACCGGGTTTTTATGGGTAATTTCATGCGCCTCGTACTTTATCAACCAGACATCCCGCAAAACACAGGGACGCTTCTGAGGACGGCAGCGTGCCTCGGCGTTCCCGTCGACATCATTGAACCTTGCGGTTTTGTGCTCGATGACCGCCGTTTGCGACGCGCCGGAATGGATTATCTGGATGGCGTTGAATTGACCCGGCACACCTCCTGGGGCGCCTTTGACGAAGTACGCGGCGCAAAACGCCTTGTCCTGCTTACTGTGCGGGCCAGCGTCCATCACACCGACTTCGCATTCCGGCCAGACGACTGGCTTATGGCCGGCAGCGAGAGCGCGGGCGTTCCCGACGACGTCCACGACGCCGCCGATGCGCGGATAAAGGTGCCCATGGCCGAAGGTGTGCGGTCGTTCAATGTGGCGATCGCCGCCGCCATGGTGCTGTCCGAGGCCCTGCGCCAGACCAACGGATTTCCCGCTGGTGGGGTGTGAAGTTTTTGTGACAAACGGCATGCCGCCTTGCCCGAAACGCGCAAGGGGTCGTAAAGTTCCGTCCGCAAGCAACCTCTTACCTGGAAATGACCGGCAATGAAGCCGCCCTTCAACGAACACCCCTTTCGCGCCGTCCTTGCGCTTGAACTGCACGCCCGGCCCTACGAGCCGCTACATGCGCCCGAGCGCCTCTCTCACATCGCCTACGTGACCGGTGAAACAGGCACGGGGCGGAACCACGCCCATCTGGCGCGCCTGTGCGAACGGTTCGGCGCACGGATGCCCAGTGACGACGCCAATCATTTCAGCGCCGATATGGGCGGCTTCCGGGTCCGCTGGGAACGGCATACCGAATTCTGCACCTATACGTTCTTCCGCAATGAACCCTTTGGTCATCCCTTTAGCGAAACAGCCATCAACCTGGTGCCGAACGACTGGCTTGCGGATCTGCCCGGCGAGGTTCTGGCCGCCGCGCATCTGGCGGTGGAAACGGCGGAAACGCCCGTACGCAGCATTCAGGACCTGTCGCGGCTGTTCGCCGGGAACACGGTGATCGGCAGCGCCATCGCCGGCGGGGCGGGAATGGCGTGGACGGACCTGCAGGTCCACGACGACCAGTTTTCACGAATTCTGGTTCAGACCGGAACCATGAACCCGCGTCAGACAGGGCGTCACGCCCAACGCATACTTGAGATCAACGCCTATCGCGCGATGGCCCTTCTGGCCCTGCCGCTGGCGCGAGAGGCCAGCCCGCGCCTGCAAACGGCGGACCGGCGCCTTGCCGATATCGCAGCCCGTCTGGCCCAGAAGGAGGGCGACGCAAAGAAAGCCGAACCCGACAAGGCCATGCTCGACCAGCTTTCCGCCCTTGCCGCCGATATCGAGGAAGTGGAAGCCGCGACGGCCTATCGCTTCGGCGCAACCAAGGCCTATTACGGCATTGTTCAGCAAAGGCTTGAGGAACTGCGTCAGGAACGCATCACAGGCTTGCAGACGTTCAGCGAATTTCTCGAACGCCGGATGGAACCGGCCATGGCCACCTGCGACCACACGAAGCAGCGCCAGCGCGATCTGGCGGAACGCGCCGCGCGCCTGACCAGCCTGTTGCGCGCCCGGGTCGAGGTGGAACTGGAAGAACAAAACCGCGGCCTTCTGGAATCCATGAACCGGCGCGCGTTGCTGCAACTGCGCTTGCAGCAGACGGTGGAAGGGCTGTCGGTGGTGGCGATCAGCTATTATCTGGTGAGCCTCGTGACCTACGCGCTGAAGGGCATGAAATCGGCAGGTATTCCATTCGCCCCGGACCCGGACATCGGCACCGGCATCGCCCTGCCGCTGGTCATCGCGCTGGTCTGGTTGGGGGTCAAACGCCTGCGCAAGGCGGTTTTGAGGACCGGCGGCAGTGAGGGATAAACCTCAATCGAACCAGGCGCGCCACGCGTCCCAACTGCCGATCAGGTCGGAAATCAGCGCATAGCCGCCGCCTTCGGCATGAATGCCGTCGGAACCGCGTTGCGCTTTTTCCCAGCGTCCGTCGGCCGAAAGGGGTTCGAAAATTTCCAGGTAGGGCACACCAAGTTCGGCGGCCAGCGACGCATAGGCCCGTGAAAGATCGGCATTGCGCGCGTTGTCGAAGTAGTACGTCGCCACCCCCGGCACATTCAGCGGTTGCAGGTCACCCACCACAGGCGGCGGCCCGAGCCACAGGACGGGCTTCCACTTTTTGGCTTCACTGATGACAGCCCGTGCGTTGGATAGCGAATCCTCCCTTGAAACCCGCTGCCCCTTCCCCTCTTCGATCGCCATGTCATTGACGCCAAAAGAGAAAACCAGCGCACCGTCCGCCCCTTCGGGCAGGCGCGG
>JAPHTL010000305.1 GCA_026193355.1 Rhodospirillales bacterium | reverse complement strand
GAACGAAAGGCGGGGGGCCATTATCGTCCGGGACGAACGCAAAAGCGGAACAATTTACATCGAAGTTTCGATGATCGCATATGGCCCGAGGCGGTCATTCAAGCTCCTAAATTAGTCTGATTCTTGCTAGTGTCGATGTTTGACCAGTGTCGGAAAAACTATTAGGGCGGAGAATGGAAATTCCATTGAAAATTCTTAGCCTTCACGATGGTGAAGAGACCCTCCATAGAAGGTCAATTGAAGCTATCAAAAGCGACGAGGGACTTCTTCGCCATATCAACATGGTTGAAAAGGCAATGGACGTTCTGAACTTCTTCGCCGTTCATCGGCAAGAGGCCGAAGACGAGGATCGAAAGACAATCCGGCTATTAGGTATGCGCCTATTCAATGGTTGTGCTGCTGCCTTGAAGCTGACCCTCGCAGGTTACTATCAGGCGGCTGCAATGATTTTGCGGGACATGTTGGAGACAATTTTTCTTCTGGGATATTTCGATCACGATAGAAGCAAGATCACGGAATGGCGGGAATCTGGTGACCAAGACCGTAAGAGGACGTTTGCTCCAGTGAAGGTTAGAATGGCACTGGATGAAAAAGACGGATTTACAGAGATGAAGCGGGCTGCCGAATACGAGTTTCTCTGCGAGATGGCTTCACACCCAACCTTCAAGGGATTTCGAATGCTGCAGCCGACTGGTCATGATCATCATGCGGGGCCATTTTTTGACTTCACAGCTATGAAGGCACTGATCGAGGAACTGGCAAAAATGTCAATACAGGCTGGACAGAATTTCAGCCCGTTTTTTGATAAAAAATCGAAAGAGACCGCGACCGTAGTCGTCCTTTTCATGGAGGCATCTGGTCAGTGGCTGGAACGGCACTTCAAAAGGCCATATGATAAAGAATCGATTGATAAGCTTAAGGCGTTAATCGCGACCTTAAACTAGGGTTATCTGAATCGAACCGCTATGTCTGTTGTTGGCTATTAGCTGCTGTTCTGGTCACCTAGGCGCACTCACTGCTTTCAGACAAGAGGCAGACATAATATTTAGGTAGCTCCGAAACGCAAAAAGGCCGCCCCGTGTTTGAGGCGGCCTTTTCATGCGCGATTGAACGAAGATCAGGTGCTGGTATCGATCTCGTGCTTTTCGTGCTCCTCGGCTTCCGCGGCCTGCTCATAGACATCCGACGCCTTTTCCTGCTTCTTCGCGGCATCGCCCGGCGCAGCGGAAGTTTCATCCGTCGCCGTCGTTGCCACAGCGTCGGGTTTGGGTCCGCCCTTGGCAACGCCGACCATGGCGGCGCGCAAAAGGCGCTCGTGAATGGTGTAGCCGCGGGCAACCACATTGACCACGGTGCCTTCGGGAACCTCCGTGTTGGGAACCTCGAACATCGCCTGATGAAGGTTGTGATCGAACGGCTTGCCTTCGGGGTCGACGGGCTTGACGCCCGCCTTTTCAAAGGCGGTCATCAATTCCTTCTGCGTCATCTCGACCCCGACGCAGAGGTTTTCCAGCGCTTCATCTTTCTTGCGCAGTTCCGCGGGCACACTGCCCAGCGCGCGGGAAAGATTGTCGGCCACCGAAACGAGGTCCCGGGCGAAATCCGTATGGGCGTAGCGAAGCTTGGTGGTCAGCTCCTGCTGGGACCGACGGCGCACATTTTCGGTCTCCGCCATGGCGCGAAGGGCGCGGTCATTGGCCTCGGCCACCTCGGCCTCAAGCGCGGCGATACGCGACTCGGGGCTGTCATCTTCTCCGGCCGCATCAAAATCCTCCGCCCCTTCGGCGGCGACGGAGGCTTCCTCAACCTCAGGCGTTTCCACCGCCTCGTTTTCCTCGGTCGGGTTTTCACCGTCATTCATTGTCTTCTCATTTCCGGTCATTTGGGTTTTGGTCTCCGTCATCCAATCAATCGGCCAACCAGCTTGGCCGTAAAATCCACCATGGGGATCACCCTGGCATAGTTTATCCGTGTGGGTCCGATGATGCCGATGGCCCCGACGATGCGTTCACGCCCGTCACGAAAGGGAGAAACCACCATCGAGCAACCCGCAAGGTTGAACAAGGGGCTGTCCGCCCCGATGAAAATCTGCACGCCTTCGGCGTGTTCCGTCATGTCGAGAAGCCGCGCCATGGTTTCCCGCGTCTCCAGCGCCTCGAACAGGGCGCGGATGCGTTCCAGATCGGCCATTGCATTGACGTCGCTGAGCAACCGGGACTGCCCGCGCACAATAAGTGAATCGCTTTCCTTGTCTCCGCCCCATACGGCGAGGCCCGCCTCAACCACCTTGCTGGTCAGCGCATCCAGTTCCGACCTGTGGTTTTCAAGTTCCTGTTTTATGGCGCCCCGGGCTTCCGACAGGGTGCGGCCGACCAGACGGGCGCTCAGATAATTGGTCGCCTCGACGAGGGCCGAAGGGGGCAGGTGGCCGGGAATCTCCAGCACCCGGTTTTCAACCACGCCACTTTCGTTGACCATCACGACAAGTGCGCGGCCGGGGCTGAGGCTGAGGAATTCGATATGCTTCAAAGGGCTTTCGCTCTTCGGCGCGGCGACCAGACCGGTGCAACCCGACAGACCGGAAAGTGCGCCGGTCGCCTCTTTCAGCACCTCTTCGATACTGCGGCCCGACGCCGCGCAATTGGCCTCCAGCGCGGCGCGTTCATCGCGGCCGATATCGCCGACCTCAAGAATGCCATCGACAAAAAGACGCAGGCCGAGGTCCGTGGGCATACGCCCCGCAGAGGTATGCGGCGAATAGAGAAGGCCGGAATCTTCCAGATCGGCCATCACGTTGCGGATGGTCGCGGGCGACAGGGACAGGTCGAGGCGGCGCGAGATTGTGCGCGAGCCGACGGGTTCGCCCGTCTCCATATAGGCGTCCACGATCTGTCGGAAGATCTCCCGCGAACGTTCGTTCAGTTCGGTAATCATCGCATTGCGCCCTTTGCCGTCCGGGCGAAATGTAGTCTCGGCATCCGGCACCGTCAACGCATGGAGCGCAGCCGGTTACTGGGTGGGCGCTGGACGGTGGGACTGGACGGCGGGGCGGACGTCGGTTAGCGTGCCCGCGAAACACGAAGGACATGAACCACAGGAAGGCCCAATCCATGAGACCGTCCGGCCGCACATTCGATCAGATGCGCCCCGTCAGCATAGAAACCGACGTCAACAAATACGCCGAAGGATCGTGCATGATCCGTTTCGGCGATACCCATGTGCTTTGCACCGCATCGGTCGACGAACGGGTTCCACCGTGGCTCCGCGGTGGCGGCAAGGGCTGGGTCACTGCGGAATACGGCATGCTGCCCCGCTCCACGTCAGGGCGTACGGACCGCGAGGCGGCGCGCGGCAAGCAGACGGGCCGGACGCAGGAAATCCAGCGCCTGATCGGGCGCAGCTTGCGCGCCGTGACCGACCTGAAGGCCATGGGCGAGATACAGGTGAAGCTTGATTGCGACGTCATCCAGGCGGACGGCGGCACCCGCACCGCCTCGATCACCGGCGCCTATGTCGCCCTTTACAAGGCCTTCGAACGGATGGTGAAGCTTGGCATTCTGCCCGCCGTTCCCCTTGTCGATCAGGTGGCCGCCGTTTCCTGCGGCCTTTACAAGGGCGCCCATGTGCTGGATCTGGACTATATCGAGGACAGCGCGGCGGAGGCCGATACCAATTTCGTCCTGACAGGCAACGGCGGCATCGTTGAAATTCAGGCCACCGCGGAAGAACGGTCCTTCACCGACCAGCAGTTCCACGACCTGATGGGGCTTGCCCGCAAGGGCGTAAGCGAACTTTGCGCCCTTCAGCGTCAGGCGCTCGGGCAGGACTAGGGAGGCGATCATGGCGCGCAGGTTCGAAGGCGGAAAGCTGGTCATCGCCAGCCACAATCCCGGCAAGGTCCGTGAAATCGGCGAATTGCTGGGCCCCCATGGCGCCGAGGTGATTTCCGCAGGCGAACTGAACCTGCCCGAACCCGTCGAGGACGGCGACACCTTTATCGCCAATGCCCTGATCAAGGCCCGCGCCGCGGCCGCGGCGTCGGGCCTGCCCGCGCTGGCCGACGATTCGGGCCTCGCGGTAACGGCGCTTGAAGGGCGACCGGGCATCCATTCGGCGCGCTGGGCCGGGCCGAATAACGATTTCGATATAGCAATGAAAAAGATCGAGGCCGCGCTGGCGGACAAGAGCGACCGTTCGGCCCGTTTTGTCTGCGTCCTGGCGCTTTGCTGGCCGGACGGTCAATGCGAAACGTTCGAGGGAACCGTCAACGGAACCATGGTCTGGCCCCCGCGTGGCGATCAGGGTTTTGGCTATGACCCTGTTTTTGTTCCAAAAGGTCACAGTCTAACCTTCGCCGAGATGAAGCCCAAAGCGAAACAAACCATGAGCCATCGGGCGGACGCCTTCGCCAAACTGGTCGCCGCCTGTTTCAGGGATTGAAGGCCGAAAAGGCCGCATGGTCATGGCGGAACCCCTTTCCCTCTACGTCCACTGGCCATTTTGCGCGGCGAAATGCCCCTACTGCGACTTCAACAGCCATACCGCGGATTCCATCCAGCATGACCGTTGGCGCAAGGCTTTCCTGAGCGGTCTGGAACGATATCGCAATGAAATTGGCGAAAGGCCTGTTTCAACCATCTTCTTCGGTGGCGGCACGCCCTCGTTGATGGCGCCTGACACGGTCGGCGCGATCATCGAAAAAACCAATGATCTGTTTGGGTTGTCCGATGATATTGAAGTCACGCTTGAGGCAAATCCCGGTACCGTGGACGCCGCCCGCTTCCATGACTTTCATGCCGCGGGGGTCAATCGCCTGTCGCTGGGGGTTCAATCCTTTGACGACGGGGCGCTGCGTTTCCTCGGGCGCATCCATTCCGCAGAAGAATCACGCGTTGCCATTGAACGGGCACAGGCGGTTTTCCCACGGGTTTCCTTCGATCTGATCTACGCCCTTCCCGGACAGGATGAAAGCGGATGGCGGCGGGAATTGACGTCTGCGCTGGCCTTCTCCCCCGAACACATCTCTGTCTATCAACTGACGGTGGAGCATGGAACGGCCTTTTATAATGATCGGGTGCCTGAGGCGGACGAGGACCTGGGCGAGCGCCTCTATGCCGTCACGCAAGACGTTCTGTCCGAAGCGGGCCTGCCCGCCTACGAGATTTCCAACCATGCGCAACCCAATGCGGCATGCCGCCACAACCTGTCGATCTGGCGCGGGGGGGATTACATCGGTCTGGGCCCCGGTGCGCACGGACGCCTGAACGCCAATGGCGCGACGATGGCGACCCACGAAATTCCGAAGCCGGATGGGTGGCTGAGCGCCATGGAAGAATCAGGCGACGCACGGGTCCGCGCGGAACGCCTGAGCCCCCTTGAGCGCGCCGAAGAGCTGCTGTTGCTGGGGCTGCGGTTGAACGAAGGGGTGGAGCGCACACGATTTCATGCGGCCTGCGGTGTCGAACTTGATGCGGTTATCGACGCACAGGCCCGTAAATTCCTGATCGAAGACGGGCTGATCGAGGATGAAGGTCAGCGCCTAGCCGCCACTGCGCGTGGCAGGCTGCTCCTCAACCCCCTGATTGCCCGGTTGCTCTGCGGGCTGCCCGACGGGTTCCTCGACTAGGGCGGCGGGAAAGGCTTCGGGCGCGGGATCGATGACCCTGTTTTCGCCGCGCCTTACCTCCAGAACCGCAAGGCCCCGCTGGGTGAATCCTCCCGGCATCAGGCGGAAAATACCATCGCGACCGGCAAAGCCACTGGGGGCGGTCAGGGCGGCGTCCGTGAAACCAACGGCGTTTTCGCCCCGCGCGAGGATGCTGGCCAGCGCCACCGCATCGTAAGCCAGCGTCGCAAGCCGAACAGGGCGTAGCCCGTAGGTCTGTCGGTAACGATTGATGAAGTGGCTGCGCGCGGCGCGCGGCGGCGCGGCATACCAACCGCCCTGCAAGGCCGGTTCGGCGCCAAGCCCTTCGACATCCCACAATCCGGTTCCCATGATCCGGACCTGCGCAGGGTCGATATCATAGAACGGCAACATGGCGGCGATCGCCTGCAATCGTTTGCCGCCTTCCGCAACAAGCAGCGCCTCGTAGGGAACGTCGCCGATGGTTTCAAGTTTCTCCATCCGCTTCAGGGCTTCGCGGGCAATCTCGTCCCCGCGATCTTCCAGTTCCCGCCGCTGGGCCAGAAGATCGGCGCGCCGGTGGTCGTAATTGGCCAGTTCACGGACAACATCGCCGTAGCTTTCCAGGGAGGGATCATAGAACTGTTCCGTCGTCACAATGCCGCCCGCCGCAGCGACGGCCTTGTGGTAGGCGTCGCGAACCGCGCCGCCGTAGGCATTGTCCGGGGCCAGAAGCGCAAATCGGGTTACACCCTTGCTTGCGGCGAACCGCACAACGCGAATCACTTCCTCGTTTGGCTGAAACCCGAGAAGATAGACCCCCGGGGCGATGGCGGCGGGATCGTTGGAGAAGGCAACCACCGGTACGCCCGCATTCCACGCCATCGGCTGCACAGCGCGAACCGAGCGGGAAAAAAGCGGGCCGAGAACCAGCGACACCCCTTCGGAAAGGGCAACCTGCATGGCCGACTGAGCGCCTTCGGCCGTTCCACCCGTATCGTGCACCATCAATTCGAAATCGCCGCCCGCAAAGTCGAACAGGGCCAGCTGCGCGGCATTGACCAGACTGCGGCCAAGCGCCGCGCTTTCACCAGACAGCGGAAGCAGCAGGGCCACCCTGCGCGGCTCGCCGGGAAAGAACGGTGACACGGCCTGTGACGGGACGGACGGACGGGTGTCATCGGGCCGCATGGCCTCTCCGCCTGATGGCAGCGCGGCGCGGCGCGTCGGACTGATCGTCAGCCGCGGCATGGGATCCGTTTTGGCCGTTCCGGCGGACGGTTGCGATGATTCCTTGTCGCCCCCCGTCCTCTTGTCTTGCCCCAGCAGGGGAATTCGTGAAGACTCGCAGGCACCCAGCGGTATCAGCACAACCGCGATCACGGCCATGGCGGCCAAACGGCGCAGCAGCGAAGGTCTTTCAAACATTGGGACGCTCCTTGCCCCCTTCACACAAGAAACCGGCGCGTGACCCGGGAGGCTCCGGGGCCGGCGGCACAGAGCCTAGCGGCACCGCACCCGGGTGTAAACATCGAGGCGACACGCAAAAACGCCCGCATGACGTGCCCAGGGGGTTGCATGTCGTCGCAACACCCATCGGAAACGCCCGTGACATTACCTTGCGCGCCCTCGACACCCTCAGGTTCGCCGATGTGATCACATGCGAGGATACGCGGGTCACGGCCAAACTCCTGTCGATTCATGGCATCCGCACACCGATGCTGGCCTATCACGAACACAATGCCGAACGCATGCGCCCGCGCATCATCGAACGATTGAAGAATGGCGAAACCGTGGCGCTGGTTTCCGATGCGGGGACTCCGCTGGTTTCCGATCCCGGTTACAAGCTTGTCCGTGAGTGCATTGAAACCGGCCTTCCCGTTACCGGCGCGCCCGGCCCCTCGTCGCTGATGGCCGCACTGGTGCTTTCCGGCCTGCCGAGCGACCGTTTCCTGTTTGCCGGCTTTCCCCCGCCCCGCACCACGGCGCGGCGAAAGGCGCTGGGTGCGCTGGCGAGCATACCCGCCACACTGGTTTTTCTCGAATCGGCCAAGCGTCTCGCCTCATCGCTTGCGGACATGGCCGGTGTTTTCGGGCCGCGCCCCGCTGCTGTCGCGCGGGAGCTGACCAAGAAGTTCGAGGAGGTTCGCCGCGAAAACCTTGACGTTCTGGCTGCGCATTATGCCGAGGCCGGCCCACCGAAGGGCGAGGTCGTGGTGGTGGTTGGTCCGCCGGAAGAAGGCGCTGACGAGCCTTCGGAGGATGAGCTGGAGGCGGTCCTCCGCGCAGCGCTGGATGGCGGGGAAAGCGTACGTGATGCGACCGCCCGGATCGCCGCACAGACGGGCGTGGCCAAACGACAGGTCTATGCGCTGGCCGTCAGCATCGGCCAAAAGGGCGGAAACTGAATGATTCCGCAGCGCAGGGGCGTCGAGGCAAAGCGCAAGGCGTGGCGGTACGGCGTCAGGAGCGAATTGATCGCCGCGTGGTTCCTGCGGTTCAAGGGATATCGAATTCTCGCCCGCGGTTTCCGCACCCCGGTGGGTGAGGTCGACCTGATCGCCCGGCGCGGCCGGGTGCTTGTTTTCGTTGAGGTCAAGGCGCGACGCGACGTGGCCGCAGCCGCAGCCGCCATCACCCGGGGCCAGCAGCAAAGGATCGCCCGTGCAGCCGGGGCCTTCATCGGGCTGCACCCCGAACTGGCCGGGCTGGACCAGCGATACGACGCCATTTTCCTTATCCGCCGCAAACGACCGGTGCACATCGAGGATGCCTGGCGGCTTAACGGCTGAGGCAACGACCGGCCCTTAAATCTTCTTCAACCCTTGACGGCGATAGTGGTGGGTCATTGCCGTTCAATGCCGCCACCGAGGAGCTTTCCCGTGTTTCGCAAGACCTTCTTCACCCTGTTTCTCTTCGCCTTTCCGCTTGGCGCGGGAATTCTTGGCGCCTGCACCCCGATCGGCGCTGTCGTCGGGGCCGGGGCAATGGCCGGCGTTGCGGCCAGTTCCGAACGCGGCATCGAAGTAACCGCCGCCGATATCGCAATCAAGGCGCGAATTGTGGACAAATGGGTCAAGCACGACCACAGCCTGCCCATTGACTTTGGCATTACTGTCTATGAGGGGCGCGCCCTTTTGACCGGCATGACCGACAGCGAGCAAAAACGCGCCGATGCCGTTCGCCTTGCATGGGAAGTCGAAGGCGTCAAAAAAGTGCTTAACGAGATCATCGTGGGCGAAGGCGGCGGGATCGGCGGCTTCACCCAGGATTCATGGATCAGCGCCGAACTGAAAACCTCGCTGACCTTCGACAAGGCGGTATTGGCCATCAACTACGACATTGAAACTGTTGGCGGCACCGTCTACCTGATCGGCATCGCGCAAAGCCAGGCGGAACTTGATCACGTCATTGCGCGCGCAAGGGCGACCAAATACGTCCGCCAGGTCGTCAATCACGTGAGGGTAAAAACCGCAACCGAGATTCAGGAATCGAGCCGGTAGCGCCATCCTTATCCCGAAACCTCCTGGCGAACGTATGGGGCGCGTTTTTTTGTGTTTGGGACGGGACGAATCATCATATCCTTCGTTTCGTCTTTCGGTGTTGTCGTTAAAGGTTTCCGCCCATGGGAAAGATGGATTTCGAACACGCAGAAATTGACTTCGAGGCCGATTTCGGCCCGGCCGCGTCCCTGCGCCGCAGGCGTTTGTGGGGCGCCGTCGCAATTGTCGTGGTTCTCGGGTTTCTGGGACTGGCGTTGATGATGGGCGGCGATGCCGCCCAGACAACGCCATCCGACGGCCGAATGACCTTCGGCGTTGAAGGTTCCGAACCCCCGAGCGTACTGTGGTTTCTGGCGGCCGCCGCAGTCGTCGTCGCCGTTTCCGTATGGGGGCACCGCATCGCGGGGCGGAATGACAACGACGATGATCCCATCTGAATATAGCCGCCCATAAACGAACAGGGAGTTCCAGCCGAATGCCGCTCAAGGTCGCCATCCAGATGGACCCGATCGAATCAATCGACATATCAGGGGACAGTACGTTCGTTCTCGGGCTTGAGGCGCAACGGCGCGGCCATTCCGTCTTTCACTACCTGCCCCGCGATCTGGTGATGGAAGGCGGCGCCATTCGCGCGCCGATCCGCCCCATGACGCTGCGCCGCGAAAAGGGCAACCACTACGACCTTGGCGATGCGGAATGGACGGACCTTCTGGATATCGATGTCGTCCTGATGCGTCAGGATCCGCCGTTCGACATGGCCTACATCACGGCCACCCATTTGCTGGAGCACATCCACCCGAAGACCCTTGTGGTCAACGATCCGGTCCATGTGCGCAATGCGCCCGAGAAGCTGTTCGTCACACATTTTCCTGACCTCATGCCGCCGACCCTGATCGCATCCGACCCCGAACGGATCAAGGCGTTCCGGGCGGCGCACGGCGATATCATCCTCAAACCCCTGTTCGGCAACGGCGGGGCGGGCGTGTTTCACCTGCGCCCGGACGATGACAATCTGAACGCCCTGATCGAGATGTTCACCGAGCTTTACCGCGAACCCATCATGATTCAGGCCTATCTGCCCGAGGTTCGGCAGGGCGACAAACGGATCATCCTTGTGGACGGGCAACCCGCCGGGGCCATAAATCGTGTACCGAAAGAAGGCGAAGCGCGCTCCAACCTGCATGTCGGCGGCACGGCGGCGAAAACGGAACTGACGAAACGCGAGCGGGAAATCTGCGAGGCCATCGGACCCACCCTGCGCGACAAGGGCCTGATTTTCGTGGGGATTGATGTGATCGGCGACTGGCTGACCGAAATCAACGTGACTTCGCCGACGGGCATTCAGGAAATCAACCGTTTCAACGATAGCGCCCTTGAGGTTGAAATCTGGGACGCCATCGAAGGGCGTCTCTAGGATCCAGGCCCTAGTTCCCTTCCTTTTCCCTGAAGGGAAAGTCGTTGAAGGCGCGCGCATCCGTGGTCAGGAAATGCCGCAAAAGGCGCTGTTTTCCCCAGACGGCCATCTCGCGTATTTTCGTTTCGTCCCCCAGAAGCTCCGATGTCCAAAGCGTTTCCAGCTCCTGCTTCAGGACTCGGTGTTCCGCCCGTTGTATCGGCAGGTGCTCGCTTTCAGCCGCCTCCAGCAGGTCTTCCTCATCCTGAAAATGCCGGTCGACGTAGCGCCGGAACGCCCCGAAGGCGGCGTCAACGGCGTCTCCGCACTGGTCGCTCTCCGCCGCTGCCATGATCAGTCCTATGAGGCGCAGCAGTTCCCTGTGCTCACGATCGACCATCTCGTTGCCGATGGCGTATTCTTCCTTCCACTCGATCGTCTCGTCCATTGCTCCGCTCATCACTATGTCTTCCTTTGTTTCTTTGTTTTTGATGTGGAGACTCTCCGCCATTTTTTAAACCCTCCGCTTTGTCCGGTGCCTGTATTCAGCACCTGCTTTTTTCTCCATCTTTGCTAACATTGTCGTCACAAATGTTTAACCGGCGGGAGGCGCCGATGGCCGACACCGAAGGAATCGTCTGCGGCTACATCCTTGACCGCGCTGGCCATGGCCGCGAAATCGACTGGACGGCGGCGGCGGCGTGGGCGCCGGAGCAGGGTGCGCTCTGGCTGCATCTCGACCGCGGCACGGAACGCACGCGAAGCTGGATCGAGGATGGGGCCGGACTCGACCCCCTTGTCGCCGAGGCACTGCTGGCCGAAGAAACACGTCCGCGCTGCATGGCCTTCAATGACGGGCTTCTTCTTATCCTTCGCGGCGTCAACCTCAATCCCGGCGCCGACCCCGAAGACATGGTCTCCGTCCGCCTGTGGGTCGAAAGAGACCGGGTGATCAGCGTTCGTCTGAGACGTCTGATGGCGGTCGAGGACGTGCGTGACGCCATCGCCGCCGGGAAGGGGCCGAAAAGCACTGGGGAGCTTATCGTCGAGCTTGCAGACCACATGCTGGACCGCATGCAGCCCGTCATCGGCGATCTGGAAGACAGGATCGATGCTCTGGAGGATGAGATTGTCGAGTCGGAGAGCCGGGAAGTCCGCGGCAGCCTTCGCGCCATGCGCAGGCAGGCCATCGCCCTGCGCCGCTATCTGGCGCCTCAACGCGATGCACTGGCCCGCCTGCAGATCGAGGAGAGGGACTGGATCGGGCAGCGTCAGCGCGTCCGCTTCCGCGAAATCGCCGACAGCCTGACGCGCTACGTCGAAGCGCTGGACGAGGTCCGCGACCGGGCCGCCGTCATCCAGGACGAACTGGTCAACATCCTGTCCGAACACATGAACCGCACGGTTTATCTGTTGACCGTCGTCGCCACCATCATGCTGCCGCTCGGTTTCCTGACCGGCCTTCTGGGCATCAATGTCGGCGGCATCCCCGGTTCCGAAAATCCGCTGGCGTTCTGGATGGTGTGCGGCGGGCTGGCGTTTCTTGTCACGCTGGAGGTCTGGATCTTCCGCCGCCTCAAGTGGCTCTGATTCCGGACAAATCCCCAAACGGCCAAGGGCCACCCCTTGAGCGGAATGTCGCCCTTGTCCGTCAATGAATAGACGAACGGGCACCAGCCCTTCCTGGAGAACTTCTCCTTGGCGTCGAGAATCAGGGTGCCGTCGTGGTGCGTTTTTTCATGCTGTCCTGGAACGATCACACGGGAATCACTGGCGTTCCCTTTTCGTTCTTGTTACTCTCCCATCGCGGGTTTATGCAGTGCAAGGAAAGCATTGAATGGTGGCAAGGGCGGCAACGGTTGCCTTTCGGGGCGTGGACGTGGTGGACGTCGATGTGCAGGTGCAGATGGCTTCGGGCCTGCCGGCCTTCACCGTCGTTGGCCTGCCCGACAAGGCGGTTTCAGAAGCCAAGGAACGGGTGCGCGCATCGCTCGGCGCGATGGGGCTTTCACTGCCCCCCAAACGCATCACCGTCAATCTTGCCCCGGCCGATCTGGCCAAGGAGGGCAGCCACTTCGACCTGCCGATCGCGCTCGCCCTGCTGGTGGGCATGGGCGCGCTGCCGGGCGATGCCACCGAGGGCTTCTTGGCGCTGGGCGAGCTTGCCCTCGATGGCGCGATCGAGCGGGTCACCGGCGTGCTGCCGGCGGCCGTCGCGGCGACCGCGCGCGAGCTGGGCCTGATCTGCCCCGGCGCCTGCGGTGGCGAGGCCGCCTGGCTGGG
>JAPHTL010000149.1 GCA_026193355.1 Rhodospirillales bacterium | reverse complement strand
GGCGAAGCGGTGGGGAAGCAAATTCTTCTTCAAAATGATGGAGGGGCCGGGCTCCGGCCATGACTCTATCACTGCCATGGATTCCCCACCCTTATCCCATGCAATTCAGTGAATACCCGCCCTTCGGCTGCATACCCAGGCCGATTCCCCCGGGCTCTACTGCGTGATTTGACACAAACAACAACAAATAACGCATATGTATTCACCTGTGATGTAAGCCTTAAAAAAACATACGGCAAATTGATTGCGGTCAATATGACGCCATATCGCCGGGTGTATGTGTATTCACCTGATATATCTTGAGTTTTCCTTATAAACAGTAGGGTTTTCGCCAAAAATTGACCGCGGTCAATTTTCGGCAATCAATTGGGGACTTCATGCTTACAAGTATTCGTTTTCGGGAGTGGAGAGAATGAGCGAGCGCCTAACAAAGAATGCCGCGCGGAACATCTTCTTCGGTGGGACGGCATTTTTTTTCGTCGTTTTCATCGCGTTGGTGGCCCACAGCGTCAATTACATCGTAGAGGAGTCAACCGACCATGCCGGCCTGAACGACTCCATCGCCCTGGGCAAACATGTCTGGGAGAAAAACTCCTGCATCAATTGCCACACCCTGATTGGCGAAGGGGCTTACTTCGCGCCGGAACTGGGCAATGTCTGGGTTCGCTATGGCGGCAAAGACGACCCCGCCACTGCGCGGGACGCCATCATCGGCTGGATGCAGGCTCAGCCATCGGGCGTCGAAGGACGACGGCAAATGCCGCAGTTCAATTTGACGAACGAAGAACTGAATGCCCTGGTCGATTTCTTTGAATGGACCAGCCGTATCAACACCCAGAACTGGCCGCCCAATGAGGCCGGCTAATGCCGTCGGGGAGTAAAGATCATGGTTAAATACGAAACTCAAAAAGTTGCCCTATACTACTTTATCGGCGCATCGGTTTTGTTCGTTGCGCAAGTATTGGGCGGCCTTATCGCGGGAACCATTTACGTGCTTCCCAATTTCCTGGCCGATCTCGTGCCGTTCAACATCATTCGCATGATCCACACCAACGCGCTTATCGTCTGGTTGCTCATGGGCTTTATGGGCGCGGCGTACTATCTGGTGCCTGAAGAAGCTGAAACCGAGCTTTACAGCCCGAAACTGGCGATTATCCAGTTTTTCCTGTTTCTCTTCGGGGCCGCCGCCGCCGTTGTCGGATATCTGTTCGGCATCCACGAGGGTCGCGAGTTCCTCGAACAGCCCCTGTGGATCAAGCTGGCCATCGTCGTGGTCGCCCTGATATTCCTCTTCAACCTGACCATGACCGTGCTCAAGGGCCGCAAGACCGCCGTAACCAACGTGTTGTTGCTCGGTCTCTGGGGCGTGGCGATCTTCTTCCTGTTTTCGCTTTACAACCCGGTCAACCTCGCGCTCGACAAAGTCTTCTGGTGGTGGGTCGTCCATCTTTGGGTCGAGGGCGTCTGGGAACTGGTGATGGCGGCTATTCTGGCCTTCCTGATGATCAAGCTGACCGGCATTGACCGCGAGATCGTCGAGAAATGGCTCTATGTCATCATCGGCCTGTCGTTGTTCACCGGAATCCTCGGGACCGGCCATCATTACTACTGGATCGGAACGCCGGGCTACTGGCAATGGATCGGCAGCGTTTTCTCGACGCTCGAAGTCCTGCCTTTCTTCGCCATGGTGGTCTTCACTTTCTACATGGTTTGGAAGGGGGGGCGTGACCACCCCAACAAAGCGGCGCTACTTTGGGCGCTGGGCTGTTCGGTCATGGCCTTCTTCGGTGCGGGCGTCTGGGGTTTCCTCCACACCCTATCGTCGATCAACTACTACACCCACGGCACCCAGGTTACGGCGGCGCACGGCCATCTGGCTTTCTACGGCGCATACGTGATGCTCAATGTCGCCATCTTCGTTTACGCCCTGCCCAACCTGCTCAACCGTGAGCCATACAACCAGACACTCTCGATGTGGAGCTTCTGGATCACCACCTCGGCCATGAGCTTCATGACCTTCGCCCTGACGTTTGCGGGCATCATTCAAACTCACCTGCAACGCGTCCTGGGCCAGAGCTTCATGGAAGTTCAGGAACAGCTGGCGCTGTTCTACTGGATGCGCCTTGGTTCCGGCGCCGTCGCGGTTATCGGCGTCCTGATGCTGGTTGTCTCCTTCATCCCCTTCAAAGGCAGGGGGAAAGTGAAGGCCCAACCGGCGGCCGCCGAATAACTCTGACGGCTCCCACCATCCGCCGGAAAGCCTTCTCCCCCTCTTCCCGGCTTTCCGGCGGATCCCCAACCACAAAGATCGCAAAAATGGATATTCCCTTTTATCAGCCGACCGGAAGCGAATGCGATTTGTTCATGCGGGCTTTCGAACACAAGCTTCCCTTGCTTATCAAGGGGCCCACCGGCTGCGGAAAAACCCGCTTCGTCTCCCATATGGCGGCCAAGATCGGCAAACCCCTGCACACGATTTCCTGTCATGACGATTTGAGCGCCGCGGACCTGACCGGGCGATACCTGTTGAAAGGCGGCGAAACCATCTGGGTGGACGGCCCCCTGACCCGCACCGTGCGCGAGGGCGGAATTTGCTACCTCGATGAGGTTGTGGAAGCGCGCAAGGATGTGACCGTCGTCCTCCATCCATTGACCGACGACCGTCGACTTTTACCGCTGGAGCGCACCAACGAACTGCTGGAGGCTCCCGACGACTTTATGCTGGTGGTGTCTTACAACCCCGGCTACCAGAACGTTCTGAAATCCCTCAAGCCCAGCACGCGCCAGCGCTTTCTTGCCATCGAATTTGATTTTCCCCCGCCCGAACGTGAAGCCGAGATCATCGCCCGGGAAAGCGGCCTGTCCGTCGAGCGCTGCCTGGGACTGGTCAATCTTGCCGGTCGCCTGCGCGCTATGAAGGGCCACGATCTGGAAGAAGGCGTTTCCACCCGGTTGCTGGTTTATTGCGCCACGCTCGTCGAGGCAGGCATGGATCTGGAGCAAGCCATCCTGAGCGCCATGATCGAG
Source organism: Rhodospirillales bacterium (assembly GCA_026193355.1). GTDB lineage: Bacteria > Pseudomonadota > Alphaproteobacteria > Rhodospirillales > JAPHTL01 > JAPHTL01. The sequence goes on along the minus strand of JAPHTL010000149.1, from coordinate 3,157 downwards.
CCCCTGACCGATGAACCCGACGTAAAGGCCGGCCTTCTGGAAGTGGTCAAGGCGACCTTCTGATGTCGATTTTCGGCATTCTCGACCCTGAAGAGTTCGTCGGCGGTTACTGGCACCGCCTGATCAGCAAGGCCGAGAGTTATGCGCGGCATCCTGAGGCGGCCGTAACCTTTGATGAGGTACGGGACACCCTGACCGTCTTTTTCCACGGCCTGGGCGGCACCCGGGGCGTGCGGTTGGCCCCGGCCCACGAACAGACATCACACCATCGCCTGAACTTTCGCCAGAAGCTGGGCATGGAAAGCGAGCGGTTGGACCGGCCCGAATTCAACGGTGAAACGGTTTCCCTCCCCCGCCTGATCGACATTTTTCCGGAGCGGGAACTGAATCGCGACCTCTATTTCTGGCTGGCCGCTTTCTTCGTCCATATGGACAACCGCCCGCAGCCTCGAAAAGACCCCCTTCAAGCCGATCTGGCCTTTCTGCGCACCGCCGAAACGGCCACGACGAACACCCTGGCGGCCTGCCCCGGTCTGGCGCAAAGACACCGGCGTCTCCGCCAAGCCCTCCTCGCCATTCGGCCGCGCCGGGAACGCCTTGCAGGCATGGAAGCCACCGTGGAAAGGATGGTCGCGACCCTGTTGGCGGGCGAGTCACTGCTCGGGATTGCAAACGCCACCGCGCCCAAAGGCTATCGGACTTTCCTGCCGGTTCCTCTTTGGGGGGCTTTTGCGCCGGCCGACCCCGTTGCGCGAAAGCAGCGGGACGATCTCGAGGAAATGGCGGGCGGACAGGGTGAGGAAGACGATCGCAAGCGCAAGGCCAAACGCCGTAATCAGGATCAGGCCGAACGCGAGGACTCGCTGATTCTCAACAAGTTCGAAAAAATCCTTTCCATGGCCGACATGGTCAACCTCAACAGGGCGATTGACGACGACGAGGATGACGACCCCAGGAAAGCCGCCGACGATCTGGACGAAATCACCATCAGCCCCCACCAGAAGAAGACCGCCACCAGGATCAGGCTGGATCTGGACCTGCCGCCTGACGCCGTCGATGAACAAAGGTTGCTCGCCAAGCTGACGTATCCCGAATGGGATTGCCGCAAAGAGCGCATGCTGCCCAAACACTGCGCTGTCTACATCCAGACCGCGCCCGAAACGGGAGAGAGCTGGAAACCGGACGCGGAGCAAAAGCGCCGCATACGAAAGGTCCGGCGCCAGTTTGAAGCCTTGCGGCCCAGGCGACAGATTTTGACAGGCCAACCCGATGGGCCCGAACTGGATATGGATTCACTGGTGCGTTCGCGCTGCGATCTGGCGGCGGGCGGCCATGTGTCCAGCCGGGTGTACCTGGATGCCCGCAACAACGAACGGGATCTGGCCGTCGCCCTGCTGGTGGATGTATCGCTTTCCACCGACGCCTGGATTGAAGGGCGGCGCGTGCTTGATGTGGAGAAGGAAGCCCTGACGGCCTTGGCGCACGGGCTTGAAGCCTGTGGCGACGATCACGCCATCTTCACCTTCACGTCACGGCGGCGAAAGTTTGTCCGCATGGAAACGGTCAAGGGATTCGACGAGCCATCCAATGCAACCGTCGACCGGCGTATTTCGGCCCTCAAGCCCGGTTTTTACACCCGCATGGGCGCCGCCGTGCGTCACGCCGCCGCCATGCTGGCCGAACGTCCCAACCGGCACAAACTCCTTTTGGTGCTGACCGACGGCAAACCCAACGACGTGGATCACTACGAAGGCCGTTACGGCCTTGAAGATACAAGAATCGCCATTCAGGAAGCGCGGCGCAGTGGCGCGGTTGTTTTCGGCGTTACCGTAGACACCAAAGCCCGGGCCTATTTTCCCCACCTGTTCGGACGCGGGGCCTATCACATCGTTGGCCACATCGATCGTCTGCCCGCCGCGCTGCCGAAAATCTATGGAAACCTGGTCGCCTGACATGAACGATGCGAAACCTTTGATCGTGGAGGAAGAGGCCGGTTGGGGAGCGCTTGACCACCTGCCCGGCAATCCGATGATCTGGGTACTGATCATCGGCGAGCTTCTGGTTTTCGCCGCGCTGTTTATCGGCTTTGGCGTATTGCGCCTGATCGACGTGGAAGAGTTCACGGCCTCGCAGGATTTATTGAACCGGATGCTCGGTGGCATCAATACGCTTGTCTTGCTGACAAGCGGCTTCCTGGCCGCCATGGCCGTCCGCTCGCGGGGGCTGGAGCGAATTCGGGCGTCGCGCTTCTGGATGATTGGTTCGATGCTGGTCGGCAGCCTGTTTCTGATCTTCAAATTGATCGAATACGCCGACAAGGCCAATCAGGGCGTCGGCATCACGACCAACGACTTCTTCACCCTGTTCTATCTATCCACGGGATTTCATTTTCTCCACGTGATCCTCGGCCTGATCATCCTCGCCATCGTCACCTGGAAAAACAGCCTGGAGAACATGGAAACAGGTGCGGCCTTCTGGCATATGGTCGACCTGATCTGGGTCATCCTCTATCCCGTCGCCTATCTGATCCGGTGATCGCCATGCGCTTCCCCCTGCCCGACAAAAAACTGTTGATTGCAAGCTGGCTGCTGCTTCTGGCCCTGACCGTAGCGAGCATGATCAGCGGCCGGGCCAGCGCCGGCGACCTGACTCCCATCGGCGGTTTCGGGATGGCGTTGGTCCTGGCGGCAACGGCGTTGAAGGCCCAGCAGATTCTTTACGTCTACCTCAACCTGCGCCAGAGCACCGCCGGATGGCGGGCCTTCTTCATCGCCTTCCTGATCGTCGTGTGCTCAGGCATCGCCCTTACCTACGCGATTCCACCGCTTTCTTAGGCGACCGGCTTTAGCGGGCCCTTTTTATCGGTTGCGGGAAGAGGGTTTACCTCGCGCGCTGGGGTGGTGAGGAATTTATTTTCCTGCTTCCTGGAACGGGTATCGAAGGCGGCATGGCGTTGGCGGAGAAACTTCGGGAAGCTGTCGCTGAAGCGGAACTCTCGTTCGATGGTCTCCGGCTGCATATCTTCATGACATTCGGCGTCACGGAATTCGCACCCGGGGACGATATCGAACGGTGCGTGGTTCGTGCTGACAACGCACTCTACGAGGGCAAGGAGGCCGGCCGCAACCGGGTCGTCGCGGCCAGCGTTCAGGGGCAG
>JAPHTL010000168.1 GCA_026193355.1 Rhodospirillales bacterium | reverse complement strand
TGGTATCGTCGCCCTGCGACCAGATCTGCGGCAGAGCTATCACGATGGCCCCGATCCCCGCGACGCCGTAATAGATTTCCAGATGCCGGTAGCCATTCCACGCCAGCGTGCCGATACGATCCCCAAGCCTCACCCCACGGCGCAGCAGCGCACTGCCAAGGCGGCGGGCGCGGCGGTCGGCGTCACGGTAGGTATAGCGGTGTGTGCCGCCCTCGACCGTATTGGAAACGATCTCGGCATCGCCATGATGCTTCGCCGCATAATCGATCAACGACGAAATCAGCAGCGGCTTTTCCTGCATCAGTCCCAGCATGGGGCATTCCTTCCCTTCGCATATTCCGTTTGATTATATTTCGCCGGTTGATCCGGCATGGATGGCATTTTCGGCCTGCCCGCGCGGCTGTCAAGGGAGGTTGCCGCCTGTAACGAAAAAGGGCGCCGTTTCCGGCGCCCTTGATCTGTTCTCTGGATGGCTCCTTACCAGGAGGCCATCTTCTTTTTCAGGTTCTCATCCAGCTTGTCGAGGAACTGCTGGGTGGTCATCCAGGGCTGATCCGGGCCGATCAACAGGGCCAGATCCTTGGTCATGTCACCGGCTTCCACCGTCTCGACACAGACCTGTTCCAGCGCCTCGGCGAACTTCACCACATCGGGCGTGTCATCGAACTTGCCGCGATACTTGAGGCCCTGCGTCCAGGCGAAGATCGACGCGATCGGGTTGGTCGATGTTTCCTTGCCCTGCTGGTGCATGCGGTAGTGGCGCGTCACCGTGCCGTGCGCGGCCTCGGCCTCCACCGTCTTGCCGTCGGGCGTCATCAGGACCGAGGTCATCAGACCGAGCGAACCGAAGCCCTGCGCAACAGTATCGGACTGCACATCGCCATCGTAGTTCTTGCACGCCCAGACGAAACCGCCGGACCACTTCATGACGCAGGCCACCATGTCATCGATCAGGCGATGTTCGTAGGTGATGCCCGCGTCCTTGAACTTGCCCGCGTATTCGGCGTCGAACACTTCCTGGAACAGGTCCTTGAAGCGGCCATCGTAGGCTTTCATGATGGTGTTCTTGGTGGACAGGTAAACCGGCCAGCCGAGATCAAGGCCATAGTTGAAGCACGACCGGGCAAAACCGCGGATGCTGTCATCCAGGTTGTACATGGCCATGGCGACACCGCCGCCGGGGAAGTCATAGACATCGTGTTCGATGACCTGTCCATCGTCACCCTTGAAGGTCAGGGTCAGCTTTCCCTTGCCCGGCACGACAAAATCGGTGGCGCGGTACTGGTCGCCGAAGGCGTGACGGCCGATGACGATGGGCTGGGTCCAGCCCGGCACCAGACGCGGCACGTTCTTGCAGATGATCGGCTGGCGGAACACGGTGCCGCCGATGATGTTGCGGATGGTGCCATTGGGCGACTTCCACATCTTCTTCAGGCCGAATTCCTCGACCCGGTCCTCGTCCGGGGTGATCGTCGCGCATTTGACGCCGACGCCGTATTCCTTGATGGCGTTCGCGCAATCGATGGTGATCTGGTCGTCCGTTTCGTCACGCTTCTCGATCCCGAGGTCGTAGTACTTCAGGTCGATGTCCAGATAGGGAAGGATGAGCTTATCCTTGATGAACGCCCAGATGATGCGCGTCATCTCGTCGCCGTCGAGTTCGACGACCGGCGTTTTCACCTTGATCTTCGACATTTCCGTTCTCCCGCGTTAAATGGCTTTCGAGGCGTCCGGAGGGGTGCGCCCCTCGGGCCGGGCCCGTTCATGCGTAACGATTGCCGGACGGCCGCGAACATAATCGCCGCCACCCCCCTTTTGCAAGGACGGGATTGGTCAGACCACTTCGGATTCCCTAGATCAACCTCCGTTCAGGTGGAATCACCTGAACGGAGACAAGTTGATCGCAATCGATAGAATCGAGCATCTTATCCGCGCTCAGATGAGCGCGGGATGCTCTAGCTCCCGAAGAAGGCGGTCAGGGATTCGATAGTCCCTTCGGGGGCTTCCTCGGGCACGAAATGGCCGCAGTCCAGCGCCCGGCCGACCACCGCATCGGGGTCGGCTGATTTCTCGCGCCAGGTGCCAATCACGTCATACCATTTGCCGATTTTTCCGCGTCCGCCCCACAGGACCAGCAGCGGACAAGCGATCTTCGCGTCCGGCTCGGCCTCGTCATGGACAAGGTCGATGGTGGCCCCGGCGCGGTAGTCCTCGCAACTGGCGTGGATGGTGGCGGGATCGCGAAAATGCCGTTTGTAGGT
>JAPHTL010000069.1 GCA_026193355.1 Rhodospirillales bacterium | reverse complement strand
TTCTCGGTCCATCCGGAAACCGTTCTGCTGATGACCCGCAAGGACTCCGGCATCAAGTCGGTTGCGGACCTCAAGGGCAAGGCCGTCAATATTGGCAATCCGGGGTCCGGACAGCGCGGCAACGCCATGGATGTGCTTTCAATCTACGGGCTTGATCCCGAAAAGGACATCAGGGCCGAAGGCCTGCAACAGGGTGAAGCCTCGCGCGCGTTGATCGACAAGAAGGTCGACGCCTTCTTCTACACCGTTGGCAATCCGTCAGCGGCGATCGAAGAGCCGGCGAATTCCGTCGATGCGGATCTTGTTTCGATCAATTCGGACGGCATCAAGAAGTTCATCTCTGACAAGCCCTACTACGTGATGACCACGATTCCCTCGGGCACCTACAAGGGAATTGATCACGACACTGAAACCTTCGCCGTGAAGGCGACGATGGTTACCAGTTCCACCGCTTCCGATCAGATGGTCTACGATTTCGTCAAGACCGTGTTCGAAAAGCTCGACGACCTGAAGAAGAGCCACAAGGCTTTCGAGCATCTCGATCCGAAGGACATGCTGAAGGGCCTGTCCGCTCCGCTGCACCCCGGTGCTGCGAAGTACTACAAGGAAAAGGGCCTGATGTAAGATCGGCCTGAATGCGGGAGGGCCCTCGGGCCCTCCCGTTTTTCTTTCAAGCATTTGAACGGCGGAGGCTCTCCGGTGGTCGATGAAGCAAGCAAGAACTCAGGCAGGCGTCCCGATGGTGCTTCCGAAAAGGAAGCGCCCACGGACAGGAATGAAATGGCGGCGGAAGATATCGTCGCCATGGTCGAAACCGGACCGCGCGACCCGATAAGCAAGGTTGCCTCCGCCATTATCGTTTTTCTCTGTCTGTCCTGGTCCGGGTTCCAGCTTTACATCGCCTATCAGCCTTTTGATTCGACCATCGCCCGGTCCTGGCATCTGGCCTTCGCCGTTGTTCTCGTCTTTCTGGCCTATCCGGCCTACAAGGAATTCTCGCCGCCGCGCTGGTTGCGCGCCGTAAGAAAAGTGTTTCCCCGCTTTGGTGTCGGGCGGTCGATCCGCGATCATATTCCGATCTACGATATCTTGATGGCTATGGCCGGCGGTGCGGCTGCGCTTTACATCTGGTGGGATTACGAGGGGATCATCACGCGTCAGGGACTGCCGAGCGAACTTGACGTCTGGATGGGCATCCTCATGATCGTGTTGCTGCTGGAGGCCGCGCGGCGCGCCCTTGGACCAGCCCTGAGTATTCTGGGCCTGCTGTTTCTGATTTATTGTTTTGCTGGCCCCTATATGCCGGACATCATGCGTCACAGGGGCATTCCCCTCGATTTCGTGATCAATGACATGTACCTGTCGACCACCGGTATTTTCGGTGTGCCGCTGGGGGTTTCGACAAGCTTCGTTTTCCTGTTCGTCCTGTTCGGCGCGCTTCTGGACAAGGCGGGCGCGGGGAAATACTTCATCGATGTCGCCTTCGCTGGCCTCGGCGGATTCCGGGGTGGCCCAGCCAAGGCCGCCATTGTCGCATCCGGCCTGACCGGCATGGTTTCCGGGTCGTCGATCGCCAATACCGTGACGACGGGCACCTTCACCATTCCGTTGATGAAGAAAGTCGGATTGCCGGCCTACAAGGCGGGCGCGGTCGAGGTCGCGGCGTCCACCAACGGCCAGTTGATGCCGCCGATCATGGGCGCCGCCGCCTTTATCATGGCGGAGATCATCGGCATTCCCTATCTGGACGTTGTGCGCGCAGCCATCATTCCTGCGCTGATCTCCTACATGGCCCTGTTCTGGGTGGTTCATATGGAGGCCATGAAGCTGGGTCTTCGCGCGCTTCCCAAGAGCGAGTTGCCGCCGCTGCTCAAGACTTTCCTGCGCGGTATTCACTACATAATCCCGCTGGCCGTTCTTTTGATTTACCTGATCGTCCTGCGGCGTTCGGCGGTTCTGTCGTGTCTGATGGCGATTGAGGCATTGGCGGTGATCATGATCATCCAGCGTCCGATTATCGCCTGGCTCGGTATCGGCGCGAACAAACGAGCCGGCACACTGTCTGAGGACTTTTCGCCGGGCGCTTTCATGGCGCAGGCCTTCATGGACGGGTTGCGCGATATATGGGGCGGCCTGATCGCCGGCGCACGGAACATGATGGCGGTTGGTGTCGCCACGGCGGCGGCGGGCATCATCGTCGGCGTCGTCACCTCGACCGGTTTGGTCGGTCGTTTCGTCACCATCATCGACGTGATTTCATTCGGCAATGTCTACCTGATGCTGATCCTCACCGCGATTACCAGCATGATCCTGGGCATGGGGCTGCCGACGACCGCCAACTATATTCTCATGGCGACCCTGACCGCGCCGGTCATCGTCCAGTTGGGCGCGGATGCGGGCCTGATCTTCCCCCTTCTGGCGGCGCACCTGTTCGTGTTTTATTTCGGCATTCTTGCCGATGACACGCCACCTGTCGGGCTTGCCGCCTATGCCGCGGCCGCAATCGCACAATCCGATCCGATCAAGACGGGTATTCAGGGGTTCACCTACGACCTTCGCACCGCGATTCTGCCGTTTGTCTTCCTGCTCAACCTTGAACTGCTGCAAATGGGAGGGGTCACGGCGGATGGCGCGCCAATCTGGATCGACGA
>JAPHTL010000176.1 GCA_026193355.1 Rhodospirillales bacterium | reverse complement strand
TGACGGCTGGTTTCTTCCGCCGTCGCCGCCATCGCCTGTGACGAAGCCTTCATGCCGTCCGTCGCCGTGCCAACGGACTGGAGGATGCCGGTAACGCTGTTCTGGAAGTTTTTGGTCAGCTTCTCCATTTCCTCGGCGCGTTTTTGCTTTGCGGCCTGTTCCTGGGCCTGCTCTTCGGCCATGCGGTCGGCGGCGATCCTGTTTTCCTTGAAGACCTCCAGCGCCTTGGCCATGTCGCCAATCTCGTCGCCGCGATCGACGCCGAGAACTTCGACGCTGGTGTCGCCGCCGGCAAGAACCGACATGTTGCCGGTCAGCGCGCCGATGGGTTTTGTGATGCTGCCGACGATCGCGATCACCAGAACGGCGGTTACGCCAAGTAGTATGGCGGTAATGGCGGCCAGAAGGATCAACAAGTTCATCGCGCTCTTCGCCAATTCGGTGGCCCGCGCCTCAAGGTCCGTGGCGACCCTGTCCTCGACGACCTTCAGCAGGTTGATCTTGGCGGTGATGGTCTTGAACCAGTGGGGGGCCGCTACGTCACCGGTGTTGCCGGTTTCCGGGCTGTCGATGGCAATCTGCCGCAGGCGCTCCACCTCGTCCACTTCCGGTCCCTTGAGCGTCTCCTTGAGGAAATCGCGCTGGCCCTGGGTGGCGTAAATGTTGAACGTCGCAAGGTAGGTGCTCTGCATGGCGATGAGCTGCAGGAAGTTGCGATAGACAGGCGGGGCAAACTTGCCCGCGCCGAAGCCGCCTGCGCCCATGGCGCGTTCGATGCCGGCGCGCTCCTTGCCCTGCAGGAACGTGGTGTAGGCCGTGATCATGTTGGTGACTTCGGCGTTGGTGCTGAGCACCGCCATTTCCTCGACGATGGTCAGCTGTTTGGCGATGGTGCCGGTGTAGTACTTGGCCATTTCCGGAACCGTGCGCTTGAGTTCGCTGATTTCGCCGCGAATTGCGTCAAGTTCGCCGATCGCCGTCACGGCCGTATCGATCTTTCCCGCCAACGACGCGCCGTAGGGCTTGGCGTCGAAACGCTTCAGCGCATCGAGAAGGGCTACGCGCTTGGCGTCCGTGTCCTTGCGTTGTTCGGGAAGCTCCTTGGCGAAGTTCACGCCCTTGCTGCCGATGAAGCCTGCCGAGAGGCCGCGTTCCTTCTGCATTTCGTGGACCAGCGCGCTGATCTGCGGGCCAAGGACGGCCAGCTTCTGCACTTTTTCAAGGGAATCCGCGTTCTTCAGATCGGCCCTGATTTCCATGGCCGAGAAAATGAGCATGCCCGCAATGGGCAGGACGAGGGCGAGGGCGACGCGCCCCTTGATTTTCATGTTCTTGAGAAAGCCGGACATTCTGATCTCCTCGGTAGATGCAGTTTTTTTGATAAAGCGCACTCTATTAATTTATAGTAATTCGGATTATCAGTGGACGGGCTATGGAACCAAAGTATTTGTTGATCCCCCTAAATAAGCACTAATGAATTAACATAGTAAATTGAAAAAAAGTTGTGTGGCCAGAAAAAAATCAAGGTGCAGGCATTGCACTCGACACGCCGGGCGGCCTTTCGGCCAGGTCGCTTTCCGCCAGGTCAAGTGCGCCAGGAATTGATGACTTGATCGTTGCGCCGCTCTGCGCTGCGATGTCGGCGATTTTCATCTTGACCTTTTCCGGTCCGGCAAAGTGGATCGCCTTGATGCCATGGCGGAGGGCGTTCAGCGCCATTCCCGGATCGTCCGAACAATCGAGAACCGCCGTGAAGATGGCGTTGGGGTATTCGGCCGCTGCCTGGTCGATCATTTCGCCAAACATGGCGGCGCCCATATACGCCGCCGCGCCGGGCGGGCTGATCAGTGTGACGTGAATGCCAGCTTCCGCCGCCGCCGCCAGTGCGGCGCGAACGTGCGCGATATCGTGAACGATGATGGCGCGTTCAGGCATCGGGTTCCTTGGTGGCGGTTAAAGGGAGAGCCTGCCACAGATTATGAAAACACGCACGAAAAAGGGCGGAACCCGAAGGCTCCGCCCTGATTTTCGGCTATGCGAACCGGTCAGTTTGCCGCAACGTGCTTGACGAAGCGCAGCATGTTGCAGGTGTAGCCGTATTCGTTGTCGTACCAGGCGACCAGCTTGACGAAGGTGTCGTCCAGCGCGATGCCGGCTTCGGCGTCGAAAATGGACGACGCGGTGTAACCGCGGAAATCCGTGGCCACGACCTTCTCGTCGGTATAACCCAGCGTACCCTTCATCGGGCCTTCCGAGGCGGCCTTCATTGCCTTGCAGATGTCCTCGTACTTGGCGGGCTTGTCCAGTTCGACCGTCAGGTCGACGACGGAGACGTCGGAGGTCGGAACGCGGAAGGCCATGCCGGTCAGCTTGCCGTTCAGTTCGGGCAGGACGACGCCGACAGCCTTGGCGGCGCCGGTGGACGAGGGGATGATGTTTTCCAGCAGGCCACGGCCGCCGCGCCAGTCTTTCGACGAGGGGCCGTCGACGGTCTTCTGGGTTGCGGTTACGGCGTGGACGGTGGTCATCAGGCCGCGCTTCAGGCCCCAGTTGTCGTTCAGCACCTTGGCGACGGGGGCCAGGCAATTGGTCGTGCACGATGCGGCCGAGACGATGGCCTGTCCGGCGTACTTCTCGTGGTTGACGCCGAAAACGAACATCGGGGTGGCGTCCTTCGAAGGCGCGCTCTGGACGACCTTCTTGGCGCCGGCGTCGATGTGCTTCTGGCAGCCTTCCTCGGTCAGGAAAATGCCCGTGCTTTCGATGACGATATCGGCGTTGACGTCGCCCCATTTCAGGTTGGCGGGGTCGCGCTCGGCCGTCAGGCGGATCTTCTTGCCGTCAACGACAAGGTTGCCGCCATCAACGGAAATCTCGCCCGGAAAACGGCCGTGGACCGAATCGTATTTCAGCATGTAGGCCAGATAGTCGGGTTCCAGAAGATCGTTGATTGCGACGACTTCGATGTCCTTGAAGTCCTTCGCCACGGCGCGGAAAACCATCCTGCCGATGCGTCCGAAACCGTTGATGCCAATACGAACCGCCATGATGTTTCCTCCGTGCGAATGGGTGATGATTTTTGGTTCATGCAGAGCGTTGACGCTCTAATAGCAGAGCGTGGAAAACCTTGTAACACCCCACCGGGCGGGATGGCGACGCCCTTCGAGGGGGGCGCCCCATACCCATTCGGGTAGGGCGGGACCGCGCAAAGATTCCCGCTTGCCGCCGCGCCGTCAACCGGGAATTTGATTTGTTTGCGTTTCGTGACCTTTTCACGGGTCTGCGGCATGGCCGGCAACCCCCACTGTGATTTCATGCGGCATCTCAGGTTCATCGCGCAAGTGGTTAGGAGTTGACGGCATTTTTGACCCTGCCATAATCTCACTCCTGATCAGGGGGGGGACGTTCCGTTGACCGAGGCATCCATCCAGAAAGGTTCAGCGCTTGAAAGCGCACGCAGCAAGCTGGAACGCTCTGTTGCGCGTCTGGAAGCCGCCATTGACGCACGTGCCGGTGATCTGTCAGCCTCCGTTTCCGCCGAAACGGCAGCTTCGCTTGAAACCCTGCGGTCGGAAAACGCCGCGCTTCGTGACGTGGCGATGACGATCGGGCGGCGGCTCGACAAGACGATAGGGCGCCTTCGCGGCGCTCTTGGCGAATAACCGGTCAGGGGGGACACTTGGCCCACGTCAGCATCACGGTCAATGCGCGCAAATACGAGATCGCCTGCGATGATGGGCAGGAAGCGCACCTTCGTCGCCTTGCCGAGTACGTCGACAAGCGTGTCGAGGAACTGGTCGCGGCCGTTGGCCAGATCGGGGATACGCGATTGATGCTGATGGCCAGCCTGTTGCTGGCCGACGAGCTTTCCGACGCCTATACGGCGAACCCCGGTGGTGGAGACGAAAACGCGCCCCCTCCCCGCGATGCCGACGCGCTGGCCGCGCTCTATGCTGCCGAAGACCAGGCGGCGGCGGCCATTGGCGATCTGGCGGAACGCATCGAAGCCATTGCGGATAAGATCGAGCGACTATAAGTATAGTCGGTGACGCTGCGCGGTGCGTCAGGTCGCGACAGTCCCTGGGGCCAACATTCAAGCTAAGGGAGCTGTCCCTGCCGGGCCCGTGGGTCCGGTATTACGGCGCCCACCTTAACGGTGGGCCTTGGTTGGACTTTTCAATGGCCAACGGCCGTCGCGGCGTCACGTTCAAGAACCCGTCATTTTTGACGGCTTCTTGCCACCTCCATTCATGCAATATTTCCGGATATTCTTTCGGCCATGGTTTCCGCGAATCACAAGCGACATTGGCGTGAAGAGGCGCGCGAGCGCCGGGAAGCCCTGCACCGGAAACAGGGCGCAGGGGCTGCGCTGCTTCTTGTCCGGCAGTTTGTGAAAGCCTGGCCGCCCGTTCCCGGTATCGTTGTCGCCGGGTACTGGCCGATGGGTAGTGAAATCGATTGCCGTCCGTTGCTTGGGGAACTGCATGATGCGGGATGCCGTTGCTGCCTGCCGGTGGTGGTGGAACGGGATTCGCCGCTGGCATTCCGCCAGTGGCGGCCGGGGATGGATCTGGTTGAAGGCGCATTCGGTATCATGGAACCACCCGCCGATACACACCGGATGACGCCGGAAGTTATTGTCGTCCCGCTGCTTGCTTTCGATGACCGCCGCCATCGCCTTGGCTATGGCGGGGGGTATTACGACCGCACCCTTTCGGTGTTGCGGCAGGAAGGGAGCATCGTTGCGATCGGTATCGCCTATGCCGGGCAAAGGGTGGACGCCCTGCCTGATGAAGGCCATGATCAGGCGCTGGACCGGATCGTTACGGAAGAAGGGGAAGTCGTTTGAGAATCCTTTATTGCGGCGATGTCGTCGGGCGATCCGGGCGAACCGTCCTGATCGACAACCTGCCGAAGCTCCGCGAACGCCTTTCTCTCGATGTTGCGATCGTCAACGGCGAGAATGCGGCGCGCGGGTTCGGTATCACCGAAAAAATCTGCAAGGAATTCTACGCGGCGGGCGCGGATGTCATCACGACCGGCAACCACGTCTGGGATCAGCGTGAGCTGCTCACCACGATCGGGGGCGATGCCCGCCTGATCCGGCCGCTCAATTTTCCCGCCGATACGCCGGGCCGGGGCGCTTGTGTGATTGAGGTTTCCCGCGGGCGCAAGGTGCTGGTGGCGCAGGTCATGGGGCGGCTTTTCATGGAGCCGAATGACTGTCCCTTCGCAGCCATCGACCGCGAAATGACCAAACATCGCCTCAGTCAGACAGTTCATGCCGCCATCGTCGATATCCATGCGGACGCGACGAGCGAAAAGATGGCCATGGGTCACTGGCTGGATGGCCGGGTTTCCCTTGTGGCCGGAACGCACAGCCACATTCCCACGGGCGACGCCCAGATCCTGCCGGGTGGAACGGCCTATCAGACCGACCTGGGCATGTGCGGGGATTATGATTCGGTCATCGGCATGAAGAAGGAGGCCGCAATCGCGCGGTTCACCAGGCGTGTGCCGACCGATCGCCTGTCGCCGGCAGAAGGCGAAGCCACGCTTTGCGGGGTCTTCGTCGAAACCGACGATACGACGGGATTGGCCTTGCGCGTTGAGCCGGTGCGTCTGGGCGGGCGGTTGGCGCCCTACATGCCGGATGATGCGTAATCCTTTGCCGGTTTCCCCGTTTCACGGATGATGCACGCATTTGCGAGGCCTGCTATAAACCGGGCAATCCTTTTTTATTGCAACAACAGGTTCGAGATCTCTCAGCAATGGCTGGTCATTCCAAATTCAAGAACATCATGTACCGCAAGGGTGCGCAGGACAAAAAGCGCGCCCGTGAATTCGCCAAACTGGGCCGTGAAATCATGGTCGCCGCGCGCATGGGCGGGGCCGACCCGGATTCCAACCCGCGCCTGCGCGCCGCGATCATCGCCGCGCGTGGCCAGAGCATGCCCAAGGACAATATCGAACGGGCCATCAAAAAGGGTTCGGGCGAGGGCAATGACGGGGCGAACTACGAGGAAATCCGCTACGAGGGCTACGGTCCCGGTGGCGTCGCGGTCATTGTCGAGGCATTGACCGACAACCGTAACCGCACCGCATCCGATGTGCGCGCGGCTTTCTCCAAGCACGGTGGAAACCTCGGCGAAACGGGCTCCGTCGC
>JAPHTL010000086.1 GCA_026193355.1 Rhodospirillales bacterium | reverse complement strand
TCGCGGCCGGACCACAGATTGCAGCCCGCAAAGCGGCAAAACACGGCGGGACGTCCCGCCTGGACGCCCTCGCCCTGCAAGGAATAGAAAATCTCGTTGATGCTGTAGGTCATGGCCTTTCAGGCCCGATAGGGGATCGGATCGTCGATCCCTGCATCGCGAAAGCCGCGCAGCCGCAACCCGCAGGCGTCGCAATGCCCGCAGGCGGTTCCGTCCGGGGCGGGGTCGTAGCAACTTGTGGTCAGGCTGTAGTCGACGCCCAGTTCCAGCCCGCGACGGATGATCTGCGCCTTGGTCATGTCGATCAGGGGGGTATGGATCGTGACGGGAATCGTTCCCTCGACGCCACCCTTGGTCGCCAGATTGGCCATCCGCTCGAACGCGGCGATGTATTCGGGGCGGCAGTCGGGATATCCGGAGTAATCAAGTGCGTTGACGCCGATGAAGATGTCGCCGGTGCCCAGCGTTTCCGCCATTCCAAGGGCGCAGGACAGAAAAATCGTGTTGCGCGCCGGGACATAGGTCACCGGAATGCCGGCCCCCATTTCGGCGGCGTCACGATCCTTGGGAACGGGGATATCGGCGGTCAGGGCCGAACCGCCGAACGCGGACAGGTCAAGGTCCAGCACCGCATGGCGCACACCGGCTCCCTCGGCAATCGCGCGCGCGGCATCCAGTTCATGGGCATGGCGTTGGCCGTAGCGGAAGCTGAGCGTATGCACATCGAACCCCTGCGCCATGGCGATGGCCAGGACGGTCGTTGAATCAAGGCCGCCGCTCAACAGGACGACGGCGCGGGGCTTCGGCTGTGCGTTCAATTTGTTCTCCATTAATCCGATGCCGATCATGGTCTTGCCGTCGGCGCGGGATTGGCCCACGATTTACCCCCGTTTGCAAAGTGAGGCAAGGCCGGCGACCGTGAGTGAAAAGTCAGAGATTCCGCCAGAAACGATCAAGGCCGCCATCCGGAAGGAGGCATTGGCCGTCGGTTTCGACGCTGTCGGCTTCGCCTCGGCCGCTCCCGATCCGGGGGACAGGATGAATCTCGACGCCTACATCAAGGCCGGTCTGCACGGCAACATGGCATGGATGGCCGATACGGCGGCCCGACGGTCGGATCCGCAAACCCTGTGGCCCGAAGCCCGAGCCGTTGTCGTTCTTGGCTTGAATTACGGTCCGGGCGAGGACCCGCTGGCTGGCGGCAACCATCCCGACCGAGGTGTGGTTTCCGTCTATGCCAAAGGGAAGGACTACCACGATATCGTCAAGAAAAGGCTGAAGCGTCTGGCGCGCTGGATGGCGGAAGAGTGGGAATGCGGAGTCAAGGTGTTCGTGGACACAGCGCCGGTCATGGAAAAACCGCTGGCGATGCGCGCCGGAATCGGCTGGCAGGGAAAGCATACCAATCTGGTGTCCCGTGAATTTGGATCGTGGCTGTTTCTGGGCGAGGTCTTCACCACGCTGGATCTGCCGCCCGACCCACCGGCCGAGGATCTGTGCGGGTCGTGCACCCGTTGTATCGATGCCTGTCCGACCGCCGCGCTGACCGGCCCGCACCGGATCGACCCGCGGGCCTGCGTCTCGTACCTGACCATCGAGCACAAGGAAGAACTGCCGGAACGTTACAGGGAGGCCATGGGCAACAGGGTTTATGGTTGCGACGACTGTCTTGCCGTTTGTCCGTGGAACAAGTTCGCCGTTCCCACGGATGAACCCGCCTTGCAACCGCGCGCCGAAACGACCGCGCCGCGCTTGAGCGACCTGTCCGCACTTGACGATGAAACGTTTCGAAGCGTGTTCGCGGGGTCTCCCCTCAAGCGGCCCGGGCGCGACAGAATCACCCGGAACGTGCTTATCGCTGCGGGGAATTCGCATGATACGCGTCTGGCCCCTGTCGCACGCCGTTTGCTTGATGACGAATCCCCTGTTGTGCGTGATGCCGCCCGATGGGCGCTTGCGAAGATACTTGGCGGTTCTTGACCAACGACAAGGTCAGGCGAGTCGAACTGCAAGAAATTAAATTTCTTATAAAAACCGCTTTTCCTGTTTTTGTTTCAAAATTGTTTGCCGTTCTGATGGTACATCGTTAATCTGCCCCCCTGTTGTTGCGCCGCAGCAGAGGGGGGTGCGTTGCAGCAGGAGATGGGGCGCCTTTCAGCCGTGGCGCCCTTTATGTGTGGAAAAAGGTCTGGCAGGCCGGGAAACGACAACGCGCAAAAAGCGCAAACTGACAACGCGCAAAAAGCGCAAAC
>JAPHTL010000043.1 GCA_026193355.1 Rhodospirillales bacterium | reverse complement strand
CGGTGAACACGAAACGACGCGAGGCTGCCTTCTCGCCCTGGACGCCCTGGCGAAAGCCAGGCGTTTTTACAGGCCGATCGACGTTGGAACCGGCACGGGGATCCTCGCCATGGGGGCGGCGCACGTTTGGCCGGTGGCCGTTCAGGCGACCGATATCGATCCGGAAGCTGTGCGCGTGGCGCGTGGCAATATCAGGCGCAACGGCTTGGGCGGGAAGGTTCGCGTCACATGCGGGGCGGGCTATTCTTCCCCCGAGGTCAGAAGGGGGCGGCCCTATGATTTGATCATCGCCAACATTCTGGCGCGGCCCTTGTGCAGCATGGCCAGAGACCTTGCCGCCCATCTGTCCCCAGACGGTGTCGTCGTTCTTTCCGGCTTCTACGAAGAGGACGTTCACCGTGTTTTGGCAGCCCACAGACGGGTTGGTTTGCACCTGCTCCGTCGCATCGCCGTAGGCCCCTGGCGTACGCTTGTTCTGGGGCGCTGAACAGGGCGGTGTTGAAGATACCCTTATTGAAACACTGGCCTTTTCCAAAAATTTCCGTGTAGTGTATCGGCAAGAGTGCGGGGACCGGCGTCGTCGGCGCGCGCTCAAAAAACTCACAACAAAAGTTTTAGGGAGGCTAAATCATGATCAGGAAGTGGGTAAAAAAAGGCCTGGCTGCCAGCGTTGCGGCCACGGTGGCCCTCGGCATCAGCTATGGGAATGCCGTTGCGGCCGACCCCATCAAGATCGGGACGTTTCTTTCGGTAACCGGTCCGGCGTCGTTCCTGGGCGACCCGGAATTGAAGACGCTACAGATCTATGTCGATGAACTCAACGCAGGTGGCGGCGTCCTCGGCCGCAAGCTGGAACTCGTCCATTACGATGTTCAGCACGACGCGAAGAAAGCCCAGACGGCCGTCAAGCGGCTGATCGAAGACGATAAGGTCGATGTCATCATCGGGGGTTCCACCTCTGGTCAGACCATGGCGGTGATCCCCCTGATGGAAGCGGCCGAAATGCCGTTCATCTCGCTGGCGGGCGCCGTTGCGATCGTCGAGCCGGTGAAGAAATGGACTTTCAAGACCCCGCATACCGACAAGATGGCCTGCGCCAAGATCTTCGAAGACATGAACAAGCAGGGCATCAAAAGCATCGCCATGATTTCCGGCACCGGTGGTTTCGGCAAGTCGATGCGCGGTCAGTGCACAGCGCTTGCTCCGGCCTACAACATCAAGATCGTTGCCGACGAGACCTATGGTCCGAAGGACACCGATATGACGCCGCAGCTGACCAAGATCAAGAACACCGATGGCGTCCAGGCCGTCCTGAACCCCGGTTTCGGTCAAGGCCCTGCGATCGTGACCAAGAACTTCGGCCAGCTTGGGTTCAAGGTTCCCATGTACCAGTCCCATGGCGTCGCTTCGAAGAAGTACATTGACCTTGCGGGCAGCGCGTCGGAAGGCGTGCGCCTTCCGGCTGCGGCGCTTCTGGTCGCCAACAAGCTTCCTGACAACGATCCGCAGAAAGCCGTCCTCGTTTCCTACATGAGCACTTACGAAAGCAAGACCAAGGACGCGGTCTCCACTTTCGGCGGCCATGCCTATGATGGCTTGCAGATGGTCGTTGCTGCGATGCAGCGCGCCGGAGGCACGGACAAGGCCAAGGTCCGCGACGAGATCGAGAAGACGTCGGGTTACATCGGCACGGGCGGTATCGTCCATATGTCGGCGACCGACCATCTCGGCCTTGATCTTTCGGCATTCAAGATGCTGGAAATCCGCAACGGCGATTGGTCGTTGATCAAGTAAGTCGGGTTTTAGACTGGGGCGGGAAGGGCTACCCTTCCCGCCCTTTTTATTGTCGCATCGGTTGGAATTGCTCAAATCCGTAATTCAGTACCAGATTGCGCTTGAAAAGCATCGGGGCTGCTTTACACTCACGATCAAGATTTAAAGTGCCGACCAACCGGATCAACGGGAGGAAACGGCGCGCCACGGCGAACGGGCCGGCGGGGAAACGATGGGGGGGAGACGGATGTTTTCCGAATTCCTGCAATATCTACTATCGGGGATTACCATCGGATCAACCTATGGTCTGGTCGGACTCGGCTTTTTTATCATCTACAACGCCTCGCACGTCATCAACTTCGCCCAGGGCGAATTTGTCATGATCGGCGGCATGGGAACGGTCTTCATGATGCAGGCCGGCCTGCCGATGCCTGTGGCGATCATCATGGCTATTCTTTTGACAATCGTTATCGGCATGCTGCTTGAGAAGCTGGCGATTGAACCGTCGCGCAAGAACGCTTCGGTGGTCACGCTGATCATCATCACCATCGGCGCATCGATTTTCCTGCGCGGTTTGGCGCAGGTCGTGTGGGACAAGGATTTTCACACCATGCCAGCGTTCAGCGGCGAAGAAACGATTCATATCCTCGGCGCGGTGATCGTTCCCCAGAACCTCTGGGTTCTTGGCGGCGGCGGGGTGATCGTGCTGGCCATCATGTATTTCTTCGGTCGCACGGCGCTTGGCAAGGCGATGCTGGCGACCGCCTACAACCCCCTGGCCGCGCAACTGGTCGGGATCAACATCCGCACGACGCTGCTATGGAGCTTCGGCCTTTCCGGCCTGCTCGGCGCGATCGCCGGAATCCTCGTCGCACCGATCACGTTCACATCGTACGACATTGGAATCATGCTCGGGCTCAAGGGGTTCTGCGCGGTGATCCTCGGCGGGTTCAGCCACGGCTGGGCAGCCATTGTCGGCGGCATTATCGTCGGCGTCGCCGAATCGCTCGGCGCGGGTTACATATCGTCCGAATACAAGGACGCCATCGCTTTCATCATCATCCTTCTCGTGCTGTTTTTCATGCCCGACGGCCTGTTCGGTCGCCGTGGCACGGATCGGGTATAGGGGGGGAACCGTCGTGACGCTGAAGCACCCAAGCACAGGCGGTCTTTTGATCCTTGCGGTCATCATCGCCATCCTGCCGTCAATCCTGCCCAACAATTTCTACATGGATGTGGCGATCCGTATCGGCCTCAACGCGATCGTCTGCATCGGACTCAACCTGTTGATCGGCTACGCCGGTCAGATCAGCCTCGGCCATGCCGGGTTTGTCGGCCTGGGGGCCTATGGCTCGGCAATCCTGACCGGCGAATTCGGTTGGCCGGCCATCCCGGCAATGCTGGTTACCGCCCTGTTCGTGGCGTTGCTTGCCTTCGTTCTGGCGCGTCCCGTGTTGCGCCTGAAGGGGCACTTCCTCGCCATGGCCACGCTTGGCATGGGGATCATCATTTCCATTGTCCTGAATACCGAGGCCCGCTGGACCGGTGGTCCGGACGGCATGGCGGTCCAGCCCATGATGTTTTTCGAGTACATGGTCTTCGGCGAAGCCGTCTGGTACTGGATCGTCGGCGCAGCACTTTTGATCGCGGTCTGGCTGTCGCTCAACCTGATCGATTCGCCTGTTGGCCGCGCGTTGCGTGCTGTGCACGGATCCGAAGTGGCTGCCGAGGTCTGCGGCGTCAATACGACGCAATACAAGGTCAAGGTCTTCGTGATCTCCGCCGTGTTCGCATCCGTTTCCGGCAGCATGCTGGCCCATTACGGCGCCTTTGTGTCGCCGGAAGACGCCAGCTTCTTTCGCTCTATCGAACTGGTTACGATGGTAGTGCTGGGCGGCATGGCCTCGACCTACGGGGCGGTTGTCGGCGCGACCATCCTGACCATCCTGCCCCAGGCCCTGGCCCGCTTCGAGGATCTGGAGCACATGGTCTTCGGTCTGATCCTGATGCTGACCATGATCTTCATGCCCAAGGGCCTGGTGCCGACCCTTTCGGCGAAATTCCGGCGGTCGCCAGTGAAGGTCGAGGCGGAAAGTGAAGCGCAAGGCGGGGGGGCGACATGACGGCCGTCCTGACAGTCGAAGGGTTGACCAAGGAATTCGGTGGCGTTCGGGCGGTCGATGAACTCGGCTTCACCATCAGTGAAGGCGCGATCTTTTCGATCATTGGACCGAACGGCGCGGGCAAGACGACGCTGTTCAACCTGATCACCGGCGTCTACACGCCGACGGAGGGACGTGTTTTCTTCGGCGGTGAATTCATCGGCGGCAAGACGCCGTATAATCTGGCCGATATGGGCCTGTCCCGGACGTTCCAGAACCTGCAAATCTTCATGAACATGACGGCGGTCGAAAACGTCATGGTCGGCTTGCACAGGCATCTGGACAAACGGATAGACCATGCGCTGTTCCGCATTGGCGGCATGGCCCGCAAGGAACGCGAGGCCCGTGAAAAGGCGGCCGAATTGATGGCGTTTGTCGGGTTGGGGCAGTACGTCAACCATGACGCTGCGTCCATGTCCTATGGGGCCCTTAAACGACTGGAAATTGCCCGCGCGCTGGCCACCGGGCCAAGGCTTCTTTTGCTGGATGAACCCGCCGCGGGGCTCAATCCGTCTGAAACCGGTGAAATCGATGAACTGATCCGCAAGGTCAGCGAAAGCGGTGTTACCGTGGCTCTCGTCGAACACGACATGCATCTGGTGATGGGAATTTCAGACCACATCCTGGTCCTTGACTATGGACGAAAACTGACCGAGGGAACGGCCGAACACGTTCGCCATGACCCCGAGGTGATCGCCGCCTACCTGGGCAGCGAGGCAGCGGCGGTAAAGGGATAGCGATGCTTAAGGTTTCGGGACTGACCAGCCATTACGGACGCATCCAGGCTCTTTACGGCATCGACCTGGAGGTGCACGAAGGCGAGCTGGTGGTGCTCGTGGGGGGCAACGGCGCGGGCAAGACGACCCTGCTGCGGACCATTTCCGGGGTGCAGCCCATGACCGGCGGCAGCATCGAATTCAAGGGCAGGGACATGGGGCAGATGAGCGCCGACGCCCGTGTCATGTACGGGATTGCGCAGGTCCCGGAAGGCCGGCAGATGTTCGGCCCCCTCAGCGTTGAGGACAACCTGTGCCTGGGGGCCTTCACCCGGCGGATGCGCGGCCTCGATACCGATCTCGAAAAAATGTATGCGATGTTCCCGATCCTCAAGACAAAGAGGAAGGACCCCGCAGGCACATTGTCCGGTGGTCAGCAACAGATGCTGGCCATCGCACGCGCCCTGATGGCGCGTCCCAAGCTTCTCCTTCTCGATGAACCGAGCATGGGGTTGGCCCCCAATCTGGTCCGCGAAATTTTTGGAACGATTCTGGAGCTGAAGGCCGAAGGCACGACCATCTTTCTGGTCGAACAGAATGCCTTTGCGGCGCTGTCGATCGCCGATCGCGGCTATGTTCTGGAGACCGGTCGGATCGTCCTTTCAGACAGTGGCGCCGCGCTACTGGATAATGACAGGGTCAAGCAGGCCTATCTGGGACTCTGATACGAAAGTTCAGAACGGCAAGGTTCCGTCCATGGCTTCACCGCCCGGAAGGGCGCGGCGCGCACGGGCGGGAACATCGGGCGACAGTCCTTCCGCTTCGCAGAACGCCAGAAGCAGGGGTTCATTGGCCAGCAGATAGTCAATCACGCCAGCCAGAAACTCCGGATCGCCGATGCGTGCGCGCAGGTCACCGGGTCCAGCGCCTGATTGCGCCAGAAAGCCGATCAATGCCCGCTCATCGCCGCCGATGTGGGCCAGCGCTGTGAGCGCAATCACTTCCGCCCAGTCATGTTTCATGGTTCTATCCTACACCACGGATCGTTGCCCCGATAGCGGGCGAAAATGGCGTGAGGCGGATGAACGAAGGCCCCTGGAAGATTCCGGAAAACCCACCCGAAAAACCCTCTGGCAGGGCGCAACGCGGTCCCTGGGTGTTGATCCTGGGCGTGGTGGGCTTTGCGGCGCTGACCGGCTACCTGTTCTGGCGGTTTCCCGGCGCGTTGAACGACCAGAACGACCAGGTCGGTTTCGCCAGACTGATCGGTGTCCTGATCCTTGTTTCCGCCGGGTTCATGCATTACGGGCTGCGGCTTGGTGTCGCGCTGCGTTATGCCGCGGTATGGATCGGTATTAGTGGCGTTCTTCTGCTCGGCTACAGCTTCCGGGGGGAACTGGGGTTCGTTTCCGACCGCATGGTCGGGGAAATGATGCCGGCAAGGCCGATGGCGGTCGATGGCGGTTCGTTCAATGATGGATCGGTTGCGCTGCGGCGTTCCGCCAACGGGCACTTTCATCTGGAAGCCGCGGTGAACGGCCGCACCATCCGGTTCATGGTCGATACCGGGGCGTCCTCCGTCGTGCTGACGCAGGACGATGCGGATCGGGTCGGACTTTATCCCCGACAACTGGATTACGTTCAGCGTTTCCGGACAGCTAACGGCATTGTGAAGGCGGCCCCCGTCGTTGTCGATGACATGGCTGTCGGCTCCATCCATCTACGCGATGTGCGCGCCCATGTGAACAGCGCGCCAATGGCCCAGTCTCTCTTGGGTATGAGCTTTCTTAACATGCTGTCGGGCTATCGGGTCGACGGCGATACGCTCATCCTGATCCCCTGACGCAAACGTCCCTTCCTGTTGCTGTGCAGGTGCAAAAAAGATATTGTTGGGTCCCCGAACAACCGGACCAAACCGGTGATGGGACCGAGGACGACAAAAATCATAACCAGATAGCAGGGAGGGAACCCCCCAGTGCACGCCGTTGTTAAAGCCGCCGCAGAGACGCGGCACCTCTTGTCAGGAAACGAGGCCGTCGCTCGTGCCGTGTGGGAGGCCGGTGTGAAACTGGCCACCGCCTATCCCGGAACGCCTTCGACGGAAATTCTCGAAAACATCGCCTTTTATCCTGACCTGCGCGCCCAGTGGTCGGTGAACGAGAAAGTCTCTCTGGAAGTGGCGATCGGCGCATCCGTCGTCGGCGCCCGCGCCTTTTGCGCGATGAAGCACGTTGGCATGAACGTCGCGTCGGACGCCCTGATGTCGCAGACCCTTGCCGGCGTCGGGGGCGGTCTGGTCATCGCCATCGCCGACGATGTGGGGCTGTCGTCATCGCAGAACGAACAGGATTCCCGCTTCTGGGGCCGTTTCGGCCACCTGCCGATCCTGGAGCCCGCGGACTCGCAGGAAGCCTACGAGATGACCAAGCGGGCCTTCGAGATTTCCGAGGAGTTCTGCACCCCGGTGATCCTGCGGATGACCACCCGCATCTGCCACGTCAAGACTCTGGTCACCGTCGGCGAAAGGGTAGAGCGCCCGGCCACCGGGTTTGTTTCAGACCCGGGGCAGTGGGTTCTGGTGCCGACCACGGCGAAGAAACGCCTGCCGTGGCAGCTTGACCGGGAAGGCAGAATGACCGCTTTCAGCGAGATGACCGACCTCAACGTCGAGGAAGACGGTTCGGATGATCGCGTCGGTTTTATCACCTCCGGTCCGGCCTATATGCATGTGAGGGAATCCTTCCCCGATGCGCCGGTGTTCAAACTCGGGTTCAGTCACCCCCTGCCCAAGGAGCGCCTGCGCGCCTTTGCCGCCAAGGTCGGCAAGGTTGTCGTGGTCGAGGAAACCGAGCCCCTGATGGAAATGGAGCTTTTGGCCGCAGGCATCCATGTTCATGGCAAGGATATCCTGCCGCGCCTGCACGAACTGACGCCCAATGTCCTTGTTCCCGCGGTCAAGGGGCTGCTGGGCGAAAAGGTCGAGGCCGAACCCCCGCAAGCGGCGGCGGTTTTCCCCCGCCCGCCGACCATGTGCGTCGGCTGCCCGCACCTGCCTGTCTATTACTGCCTGTCCAGACTGCACCGGCAGACGCTGATCTCGGGTGATATCGGCTGCTATACGTTGGGCGCAGGGCATCCGTGGAACGCGCTCGACACCACCACCTGCATGGGGGCTTCCATCACCATGGCTCAGGGCATGGCGCTCGCCAAGGGTGAGGCCGACGAAAAGAAATCGGTGGTGGCGGTTATCGGCGATTCAACCTTCCTCCACATGGGGGTCAACGGTCTGCTCGACCTGACCTACAATAAGGGCAACGTGACCCTTATGCTGCTCGACAACAGCGCAACCGGCATGACCGGCGGCCAGGATCATGCGGGTTCCGGCCGCGATATCCATGGCGATGAAGCGCCGCGCGTCGACTTCGCCAAGCTGTGCGAGGCGGTGGGCATCAAGAAGGAACGCATTCGGGTCGTGAACGCCTATGAGCTCCCCACCCTTTACAAGACGATCAAGGAAGAGACCGCCATCGACGAACCTTCGGTGATCCTGACCGGCCAGCCCTGTGTGCTGATCGACAGCTTCCACAAGAGCCCGCCGCTTAAGGTCATTGACGAGGCGTGCACCGGTTGCGCCAACTGTCTCAACGTCGGTTGCCCTGCGATTCACGTCACCCGGCGTGAGACCGAGGTGCGCAAGAACGGCAAGGAAGTCGAGAAGGCATGGGTGACAATTGAAACGGCAGCCTGCACCGGCTGCGACTTCTGCCCGCAGACCTGCGGACCGAACGCCATCGTCCCTGTGGGCGATGTGGCGACAGTGATGTAAGGGGGGTGGGCATGAGCAAAGAACCAGAAACAACCAACATCCTGGTTGTCGGCATCGGCGGACAGGGCGTGATGACCGCTTCCGAAATTCTTTCCCAGGCGGCTATTTCCCTGGGCCTTGACGTCAAGAAGACCGAGGTCGCGGGGATGGCGCAGCGTGGCGGGGTGGTGACCTCGCATGTGCGGTTTGGGACGCGCGTGTTGTCGCCCGTCATCGCGCCGGGCGATGCGGATATCATCGTCGGTTTCGAGCCGGCCGAGGCGCTGCGCTGGGTGACGCACCTGAAGCCTGGCGGCGTGGCGATGGTCAACGTGAACCGGCTTGTCCCGCCGGTGGTCAGCCTCGGGCTGTTTGACTATCCCGACGACCCGATTGCCGAGATGCGCAAGGCGGGGATCGAGGTGTTCGATTTCGACGCCGGGGCCATCGCCCGCGAATTGGGCGACCTGCGCATGGTCAACACGATCATGATGGGCGCTATCGCCGATCGTTTGCCATTCCCGGCGGAAACATTGAAGGAAATCATCGTCGAACGGTTCCGCGCCAAGAAAGAAGAATTGGCGGAACTCAATGCAAAGGCGTTTGAGGCAGGCCGACAGGCCACCGCCTCGGTCGGCAATACACAAAAAAGCACCGAAACAGCAGCCTGATCTCTGCTGGCTTCAGGTTCTGATGAACTGAAACCCCGGTCGATTAAGATCGGGGTTTTTCTTTTTCGATCTGTTCCGGAGAATCAAAAAACTTGCAGCCGACCTTCGCATTTCCCAGATAATAATTGGAATTATTCCGTATAAGGAGATTCGAATGAGCCAGGCGCAAGAGTTAACAGGTGTTGATGCCGGACATGGTGGGGTTATTTCATCTGACGTGCCGAGAAGCGTTCTTGTTGTTGATGACGAACCCGATATCGTCGAAGAGCTTGTCGAACAGCTTGAAGACGAAGGTTTCGAGTGCATTCCTGCCTATGATGCTTCATCCGCACTTTCAATTCTTCGGCAAAGGGAAGATGTGGCCGTTGTTGTGACGGACATTCGGATGCCTGGAATGGATGGCCTGGAAATGGCGCGGCAGATCAGGGCGTTGGATGGTGGAAACCGAGACATCTACCTGGTCGTCGTAACCGGACATGCTGGCATGAAGGAAGCGATTGAAGCCCTGCAACTTGGCGCCCAGGATTTCTTGACGAAGCCGATTTCCCCGGAATACCTCCTCCATTCGATTCGTCGGGGCGAGGAAATGATTGCGCTGCGCCATGGTAATCGTTCGTTCAATGAGCGGCTGCACCGTGAAGTCGAAAGCATGACCGGAAAGGCGATGGAACTGGCCGAAGATCTGTCGGCCAAAAACCGGGAACTGGAAGCCAAGAACCGGGAACTTGAAGCCGCCGACCGGCTGAAGTCAGAGTTTCTTAGCATGATAAGTCACGAACTGAACACGCCTTTGAACGCGATCATCGGGTTCTCTGAACTTCTTCAATATTCGATGGTGGCGGATGACGAGCGTAAGGATTGGGTTGAGCATATCCACGAAGCGGGTGGACGGCTGCACAACAACGTCAAGGCAATTCTGGACCTTGCGGAGTTTATGGCCGGGGATAGCGAGCTCGTGCCTGAGACCTTTGCCGTGGAGGATGTTTTCGATGATCTGGCCGGCAAGCTTGCAAAACGTCTTGTCAGGTCCGACATGCGGTTGGAAACGGAAATGAAAGGCGAGGCAGGAAGTGTTGTTGCCGATCGCATCCGCCTGACGGCAACGATTGGAAACCTTCTCGATAATGCAATCAAATTTTCCGGCAAGGGAGCTGTTATTCGTCTTTCGGCTGAGGTTATTGGCAATGAGGCGCGATTTTCGATCG
>JAPHTL010000025.1 GCA_026193355.1 Rhodospirillales bacterium | reverse complement strand
CGCCACCTCCTGTAACAGGGCAGCAGGCAGCGCCATCGCCGGGAGCCGTTTTGACGGGCCAGATCGTCGGCACCACCTCGCAAGGGCAAACCCTGATCCAGACCCCGATCGGCCTCCTTGCGCTGGCGGGCCGCCCGCCGATCACATCCGGAACCAACCAGATCATTCTGGAAACCGTCCCGCAGCCCGCCCGGACACAACCACCCCCTGGCCCGATGGCCGCCCAAACGGGGGCTTCCGCAATGCTGCGGGAATGGCCAACGCTGGTGGAAACGCTGGGTGTCGTCCAACAATCTTCTCCGGCTGTCGCCGAGCACATCATCAACAACGCGATCCCGAAACCGGGGGGTATGATGACGGCGAACATCCTGTTCTTCATATCGGCGTTGCGGGGCGGCGACGTAAAAGGTTGGCTGGGGGGGCCAGCGGCCCGAATTCTCGATCGGGTAAAGCCCGGTCTTCTCCAGAAGCTTGGCGATGAATTCAACATGCATTCCGCCACCATCACCGACTCCACGCATGGCGACTGGCGCGCATACTTGCTGCCCGTTCACACGGGCGCAGCCATTGAACAGATCCGCCTTTATCTGAGACGGAAGAAGAAAGGTGGCAAGAAAGGCGGCTCCGACGACAAGGCCGGAACACGGTTCATCTTCGACCTGGAGCTTTCGGCCTTCGGGCGGATGCAACTGGACGGTCTCGCCAAGGAAACCGACCATCACCTCAACCTGATCATCCGGACAGAAACCCCGCTTGATGAAGAGGTTTCCCGTGGAATAAGCGGCGTTTTCATACAGGCCTGCGAGGGGATGGGATTAACGGGCCAGTTGACCTTCCAGGAAACATCCGATTTTGTTGAAATAGACGGTATAGAGATCGAAAGCAGTCATACAATGGGCGTGATCGTATGATCACTACCACACAATAGGATGGAGAACCCCTTGGACCCCCTGCAACGCCGGAAGTTCCTTGAGACGGAAGCGAACCCGAACACACGCCTGGATTACGTTTCGACGCTGGACGGCTCCATCCAGGTCGGGGAAGACGGAAACACGATCGTCACCGTCCGCTATGTCCCGGACAAGCAGATCCTTCAACCGAAAGCCTTTATCACATACCTCGGCGTTCTCAATTCAATAGACTGGCCATCTATCGAAGAGTCGGCGGCAACGATACTCGACGACCTGAACAACGAAGTCATTCCCCGCTGGGTTCAGGTCACGCTGGAACACAGCACCCCCGGTGACGATGGCGGCTTGCGTTCACACAGGGTGATGCTGGAAGATCGCCAACCACGCTGGGACAATCCAACCCTGCTCTCACGTCTTAAACTCATCTGATTTCCGGGATAAACCTACCGGGGGGGGTAAAGGCCGTGTCCGGTCAGTTCTGCGCCCTTGTCTTGCGGCGATAGTTCTCCAGACCGATCTCATCGAGGAAAATTCGTTCAACACGTTCCCGTTCCTCGGCTTCGGTCCGATCACGGGTTTCCTGCGTGATTTCGAAGGTCTTCACGTCCTGAAAGGCATCAATCACGTGATCGCGGGCGACGTCGATCTCGCCTTCCTTGGTGGCGATGGCGTCGGAGAAGTGTTTCCGCCGCTTGATGGCGGCGCGCGCATAACCGCCGTAGGTGATCCCTCCTTCCGTCGGATTGGCTCCCGCCGCGACCTTCTCTTCGACAATTTCCGATTCAAGATTGCGTGCACCGGTTTCCAGAAGGTCGAGTTGACGCATATGTTCGCCCAATGCGCGCCGCTTCTCATCAAGAAGCCATTCGTGGAGGCGGATCAGCGTTTTGAGGCTTTTCGCCATGAATCGTCCTATCGCTCAACCGTTGTGGGTGGGACGGCGGCGGGGACGTATTCCATTTCCAGCACTTCGGCAAGCGCCCTGTAGCATCCCTCCAGACTGGCGGGGTCGTCTTTCTCCTGCGACAGGTAGGCTTCAATGCCCGGATTGAAATAGATGGCCTCATCGACCAGTGGGTCGCTGCCCTTGCGGTAGGCGCCGAGGCGAATCAGTTCCGACATGTCTTCATGGACGGCCATCAGTCGTCTGGCCCTGTCGATCAGGGCATTCTGTTCGCGGGTGTTGCAATCTGGCATCGTTCGCGAAACGCTGCGCAGGATGTTGATGGCCGGAAACCGCCCGCGCTCGGCGATCGTCCGATCAAGAACGATGTGTCCATCGAGGATACCCCTGACAGCATCAGCAACCGGCTCGTTGTGGTCGTCGCCTTCGACGAGAACGGTAAAGAGCCCCGTTATGCTTCCCTGCCCCTCCGCCCCGGGCCCCGCCCTTTCAAGCAGTTGGGGCAACTCCGCGAAAACGGTCGGCGTATAGCCCTTGCTTGCTGGAGGTTCACCAGCAGACAGGCTGATTTCGCGCTGCGCCATCGCAAACCGGGTGACGCTGTCCATCAGACACAGGACTTCCTTGTTCCGGTCCCGAAAATATTCGGCGACCGCCATCGTCATATAGGCGGCCTGGCGGCGCACAAGGGGTGGTTCGTCCGAGGTTGCAACAACCAGGATGCTCCGCGCCATTCCTTCCGGTCCCAGATCGTCCTCGATGAACTCCCTGGCCTCGCGGCCCCGTTCACCGATAAGGCCGATGACATTGACTTCGGCATCCGTGTGCCGCGCCATCATCGACAGCAACGTGGACTTTCCGATGCCAGAACCCGCAAAGATGCCCATCCGCTGCCCGCGGCAACAAGTCAGGAACGCGTTCATCGCACGTACGCCGAGGTCGATCTTCCCCCCGACGCGCTTGCGTGTGTGCGCCGGTGGCGGCTGGTTGCGGACGGGGTAGGCCTTGACCCCCGATGAAAGCGGCCCCTTGCCATCGATTGGCTGGCCAAGGCCGTTGATCACACGGCCCAGCCACGAAGGATCAGGATAGATAACCGGCTCCCGCGCGCCGACCTCGGCCCGACAGCCAAGCCCAACGCCGTCAAGGGGGCCAAAGGGCATGACAAGCGCCCGTCCATCACGGAATCCGATGACCTCGCATGTCAAACGGCGCTTCCGACCCTCCAGATGGCATAGGTCACCGATCGACAAGGCCCCCTGAACGCCAGCAATCTCCACCAGCATTCCCTGAATCGCCACGACCCGTCCGAAGGTCTTGACCTCCGGCAAGCGTTCCAGGTCCGCGAGGATATTGTTGATGAGAACCGTCAATCCCGTTTCCAGCTACTCTGCGCCCACAACCGGACGACAATCGCCCGGATTTCCGCCAGAATTCGACCAGCAAGGCGGCGGCGACCCCGATCATACAATAGGTCGGCCAAGTTTAATGTTTGGTAAAATAGCTGCTGATCCGGTTTTTCTGTGGATATCTTGGAACAGGTTTCTTGCAATGGTTCTCGACAATACCGTTGCGTAAAGGTTAACGTCTAAAGAAACACGTCGCCGGGGGAAACAGGGCACTGCGAAAATAAGGGGTAGGCATGCGTGTCCTTGTAGTTGAAGACGAATCGACAATGCGGCAGAGCATCGAATTGATGCTCAAGTCGTCAGGCATGGTCTCAGACTCCACCGCCCAGGGTGAAGAAGGGCTGGAGCTGAGCAAGCTTTACGACTACGACATCATCATCCTCGACCTCATGCTTCCGGACATTGATGGTTACGAGTTCCTTCGCCGGCTTCGTTCCGGACGCAACGAGATCCCCGTGCTTATCCTCTCCGGCCTCAACGAGCCGGACCAGAAGGTCAAGGGCCTCGGCGTTGGCGCAGACGACTATCTGACGAAGCCCTTCAACAAGGACGAACTGATAGCGCGGATTCAGGCCATCGTCCGCCGGTCCAAGGGACACGCCCAGTCCGTCATCAGCACCGGCAAGCTCGCGGTCAATCTGGATACACAGTCCGTGGAGGTGGAAGGCAAGCCCCTTCACCTGACCAGCAAGGAATACGGAATCCTTGAGCTTCTCTCCCTCCGCAAGGGCAATACCCTTACCAAGGAAGCCTTCCTGAATCACCTCTATGGCGGAATCGACGAGCCTGAATTGAAAATCATCGACGTTTTCGTCTGCAAACTTCGGAAAAAGCTGGATACCGCCACAGGCGGAGAAAACTACATCCAGACGGTCTGGGGACGCGGCTACGTTCTGCGTGACCCCGAAGAGGCCCAGAAAGCCGAACCGAAGCTCGCCAAGGCCTGATCCCTCACCTCACGATCATAAAAAAAGGCGGCATCACATGAAGCCGCCGGTTCGAACGTGTGACATCCACAGGTCATGGCACCGAAGGATCAATCCTTCTTGAATGGATTCGGTTTGGGTGGCGTTGCCCCGAAAGCGGGGCGCGGCGCTGCCGCGGAAACGGCGGGGCTGGAAGCGGCAGCAGGGGCCGGAGAGGCCCCGACGGATTGGCCGGGCAAAACGCCCCCTTCAAGTCCATAAACGCCGCGATGGCCGGGAAGAGGCCTGAACTTGTCCGAAACGCCAAGGACCGTCTCCGCGCCGCCAAGAAAAAGGATGCCATCCGAAGGCATCAGCGAAGCGACATTCGCAAGGACCTTCGCCTTGGTTGGTGGATCGAAATAGATCAGGACGTTGCGGCAGAACACGACGTCAAACTTCCCCATGGCCTTCATGTCGTGGAGCAGGTTGAACTCCTTGAACGTGATCATGGCCCTGAGCGCAGGATCGATCTGCCACTGATCGTCACGTTTCTGGAAATACTTGACCATAAGCTGAATGGGCAGCCCACGCTGGACTTCAAACTGGGAATAAAGCCCTGCCTTTGCCTTTTCCAGTATCTCTTTCGAGATATCTGTCCCGAGAATCTCGAACTTCCATCCCGGCAGCTTTGCCGACGCTTCTTTCAGAACCATCGCAAGGGAATAGGGCTCCTGACCGCTTGAAGCCGCCGCGCACCAGATGCGAATGGACTTTTTCGCCCCCCTCGTTTGAACAAGGTGCGGCAGAACGATATCGCGAAAATGATCAAACGGCGTCACGTCACGAAAGAAAAAGGACTCATTGGTTGTCATCGCTTCCGTCACTTCCGTGACCAGCGCGACATCCCTTTTTGTCCGAAGCGCCAGAATCAGCTCCGGCAATCCCT
Organism: Rhodospirillales bacterium; assembly: GCA_026193355.1. GTDB lineage: Bacteria > Pseudomonadota > Alphaproteobacteria > Rhodospirillales > JAPHTL01 > JAPHTL01. The sequence continues at coordinate 12,585 of JAPHTL010000025.1, read as the reverse complement.
TCAGGCCGCGTTTGCGCGCAACAGGCATCAATCTGCTTTCAAGCAGATAGGCCTTGTCAGGCGTCAGGACCAGACCAGATTCCTGTCTTAGCAGTCCTGCAATAAAGTCGAAGTCATCCGGACTCATATCTTGCCTTGGCTGACGAACCTGATCACCGATGGCGCAATGTCGTTGACCGGCAGGACTGCGGAACAGATACCCTTTTCCGCGGCGGCGCCGGGCATCCCCCAGACAACGCTGGTCGCCTCATCCTGAGCAATGAGGGTCCCGCCGTTTTCAACAATATCCACGCCGCCTTTTGCGCCATCCGCCCCCATGCCGGTCAGAACAACAGCAAGAACGTGTCCACCGTAGGCTGCACTGACACTCCTGAACATTGGGTCAACCGCCGGACGGCAGAAATTTTCCGGCGGGTCCTGGGTCAGGCGCACAACCTTGTCGGTGCCTTTCGATTCGATCAGCATATGGAAATCGCCGGGCGCTACGAGGACATGCCCAGGGCGGATGATATCGCCGTCCTTGGCTTCGCTGGCGGGCCATCCGGACATGCGGGTGATGTGTTCGGCAAGAATGGTTGTGAATTTGGCCGGCATATGCTGGGTGATGATGATCGGTATACCCAGATTCCCCGCCTTCAGGCCCTTCAAAACCGTGAACAGTGCCTGAGGACCACCTGTTGAACTGCCAATCGCCAACACTTTCGCGTTTTTGGGACCCGTCGCGTGCAAGTTGAACTGCGCCGGACCGACCCTTACGCCGCCCGCAGGTCGCGCACCGGCCACTGGTCTGGCCGCAGTTGCCGTCTGCGCCGCCGCCCCCTTGTCGCCAATGGAACGGCGACGGGCCTCGCCCAGACTCTTCGCCTTGCCGAGCAGTTCGTGCTTGAAGTCCATTCCACCGCTGATTTCACGCGATGTGGTTGGCTTCGGGATGTAGTCCGCCGCCCCGGCCTGAAGCGCCTTCAGGCTGATTTCCGCGTTGTTCAGGGTAAGGGTTGACGCCATGATAATCTGAAGCTTGGGGTCGACCTTCAGCAGCAGGGGCAATGCCGTCAAACCGTCCATCACGGGCATCTCGATATCGAGGATGACCACCTCAACGTTGTTTCGCTCGACGTTGTCCACCGCAAGTTTTCCGTTCGAAACGGAGGCGACGACCTTGATGGCCGGATCGGATTCAAGCATTCGCGTAATGAGCCCGCGGACGACTGCAGAATCGTCGACAACCATCGCCCTCAGTGGATTCGCAGGCCCGATCAATGACATTCCCTACGTTCCTCCCGAAACGTTCACAGCAGGCCTACCTGCTGGAATTTCGCCTGGATGATCTCGCTGTCAAACGGCTTCATTATGTACTCGTTCGCCCCGGATTCGATTGCTTCCTGAATGTGTTTTATATCGTTCTCCGTTGTACAGAAAACGACCACGGGGCGATCCCCCCCCGGAAGCTTGCGAAGTTCGCGCAGGTACTCAATCCCGCTCATCACCGGCATGTTCCAGTCGAGAAGAATGGCGTCAGGCATTTTCTCGATTGACGCATCAAGGGCCGCCTTTCCATCGGCGGCCTCCATGGTGTCAAAATCCAGTTCCTGCAGAATCTTACGCGCGACCATGCGAATCACTTTGGAGTCATCGACGATCAGGCAGGATTTCCGATCACTCATTCCGTATCCTTGGTAATTTGTCGGCAGTCATTCAGAACGCATGAAACAACATGGACAGGTTATCCAGCGTACCGGTCTTTGTAAATTCGAAACCTCTGAAGTGACTGGGCCGCAGGTTGACTGCGGCCCAATGTTAACTCTTTGCAGGAACACTGCTTCGCGCGAAAGCAGTATCAGTCTTCCGCCCCGGAGATCGCATGCGCAACAGTCGTCGAAAGCGTACGCAAAAGCGCATCGCGATCGAACTTTGCGACATAATCGCTGAAACCGGCCTGACGTCCCCTGTCGAAGTCGGAATCTGTGGCGTGCGAGGACAGGGCCACAAGAGGCACAGTGCTCCAGCGTCCGCCCGATTTGATTTCCTCGGCGAATTCGAAGCCATTCATTCCGGGCATTTCGATGTCGCTGACGATGACGTCAAAATCCATGCCGCGTTCACGCATGCTGAGCGCCTTTCCGGCGTCCTCGGCCGTTGTGACCGTATATCCGGCGACCGAGAGAACCGGCGAGAGCAGATTCCGGAAAAACGGGCTGTCATCGACGAGAAGAACCTTGCGGTTTCCTGCATCGGAAGAAGCAACACCACCTGATTCGAGGGAGCCGAACCAGTCCGAGAACGCCTGAGTCAGATAGTAACCCGCGTCAATGATGTCGGTCGCCTTGCCCGCAACGATCGCGCTGCCAACGAGTCCATCCTGATCGGAAGACAGTTCGATCTTCATGCGGTCTTCAACGATGTCGACGATTTCATCGACAACCAGACCCATGGAATGATCCCTGTCGGTGAAGACCAGAACCGGTTGGCGGCCTTCGGTTTGCCACTTGTGGCCGACGTTGATCGGAATCAGTGGCATCAACTGTCCGCGATACTGCACGACCGAGCGCCCACCGGAATGCTCGACCTTGTCGAGTTCGATGTCTTCCAATCGAGCGACCAGAGCAAGAGGAACCGCCTTCAGTTCCTCGCTCCCGGCCCGGAAGATCAGAACGCTGACCTTCTCGTCCCCTGTCGCCGCCCCCATCGAAACGGCATCTTCCGCCGATGCGCCGGAATCCATGGCGATCTCTCCTGTCGCGGCCGCAATGCCATTCGGATCGAGGATCATGATGACGCTGCCGTCGCCAAGTATGGTGTTCCCAGAATAGACGGAAATATCGCGCAGGATGGGCGCGACCGGCTTGACCACGATTTCCTCTGTATCGAACACGCGATCGACAAGAATACCGAATGTGTATGTGCCAACCTGGGTCACGACAATGAATGTTTCGTCCTTCATGTCGTGACGCTTGCCAGAGCCAATACGCAACAGGTCATCCAGCGCCACAAGCGGCAGAAGCCGGTTGCGCAGCCGCAGGACCGGCGCATCGTTGATCATTTCGATCGCATGTTCTGAATGGGCGGATGCCCGCACCAGTTCGAGAACGCTGATCTGCGGAATTGCGAAACGCTCGCCACCGCACTCAACGATAAGACCGGAAACGATCGCCAGGGTAAGCGGGATCTTGATGGTAAATGTGGATCCCGAGCCCTGCGTCGATTTCAGGGAGATGGTCCCGCCGATCTTCTCGATGTTCGTACGCACAACGTCCATTCCGACGCCACGGCCCGAAACGCTTGTCACCTTTTCAGCGGTGGAAAATCCGGCCTTGAAGATGAACTGCTGGATCTGCTGTTCGGACATGGCCTCAAGATCGGAATCGGACGCAAGTCCGTTCATCACGACCTTTTCCTTGATCCTGTCCATATTGAGGCCGCGGCCATCGTCCGAGATCTCGATGATAATGTGCCCGCCTTCATGGAAGGCGTTGAGAAGAATCGTGCCGATCTCGCGCTTGCCCGCCGCAAGCCTGTCTTTGGGGCCCTCCAGCCCGTGGTCCGCGGAGTTGCGAACCATATGGGTCAGCGGATCCTTGATCAGTTCCAGAACCTGTCGATCAAGTTCCGTTTCCGCACCCTTCATCTGAAGGTCGATCTTCTTGCCCGATTCGACGGTCAGATCGCGCACGATACGGGGCAGCTTGGCCCATGCGTTGCCGATAGGCTGCATGCGCGTCTTCATCACGCCTTCCTGAAGGTCGGAGGTGATGTGGCTGAGACGCTGCAAGGGCACAGTAAACTCGCTGTCTTCCATGCCGCGGACGATCTGTAAAAGCTGGTTTCGGGTCAGCACCAGTTCACTGACCAGCGTCATGAGGTTTTCAAGAAGATCAACATTGACGCGAATGGTCTGGGTGGCGACCGATGATTCTTTCTTCTCGGCCGGAGCGTTGTCCGCCGCCTTCACCTTGGCGGGGGGAGAAGCCTTTGGCGCCGGGACCTTCGCCTCGGCGGGCGCGTCCGCTGCGGCTTCCATCTCGGCGGCCATCTCGGCCATCATTTCTTCTTCACTCGCCGCCTGGACGCCCTGTGATGTGGCGGCCTCAACCTCAGCCAGCAATTCGGCGGCAACGGGGAAACCGTGTTCGTTCAGAACCGGCCCTCCTCCGGAGGGTTCTTCCTCGGGCTCGGGCTCGGGTTCTTTGGCGGGGGTTGCGACCGACGCGCCGCCAAGTGAGGGAGGGGCCGCGGTGACATTGCCCTCGGCCAGCACCCGCAGCTCGGAGATAAGTTGGGAATCGTCGCCCTCAGGTTCCGCCTCTGTCTCCTCCAGTGCTCCAAGAAGCTCACGGATCTGGTCGATACAGCGAAGGATAAGGCTCACGGCATCTGGCGTTACTTCCAGCGCGCCGTCGCGGAACTTGCCGAGGACGTCTTCACCGGCGTGGGCGACCTTTTCAAGCCTGGGCAGGCCAAGGAAGCCGCTGGTGCCCTTGATGGTATGCACAAGACGGAAAATGTTCGACAGAATTTCCGTGTCATTGGGATTCTGCTCGAAAGCGACCAGTTGCTGATCAATCTCATTGAGACTTTCCGATGTCTCGGTCAAAAATTCGCTAAGAAGGTCGTCCATCCTTGGGGCTCCCACGGGGCCAGAACCGGCCCAACATGCCTAATTGCGCACAACACAATCATCTACTGTAATCAACGATACCGCCAAATCAAGGTTCGTCTCTTATTTTTCAGAAGTCAGAGTGGCTTAATACATCGTTATCCCTCCGACGCATTCAACCGCCTGGTGCAATTTTTTTCACAAGACAGCCGACAGAAACCGTGTCGGCGACGCTCTCGGAAATCTGCAAGCCAGCCCCGAGTTCCGTTGCCAGGCGGGAAGTGAAGTAGGCCTGAACATTCCGCGGCGTCAAATCCGCGATGGCCGCCGCATCCGAAATGGCGCCCCTTCTGTCATCACCAATCGTCGCCTTTTCCCCCTCGGCGCGCAGCGCCAGCCCCAAACCGTCCGAAAGATCGGCCGCATGGACCGATACAACGCCCCCGCGCGGCAATGATTCGGCAAGCATAAGGACAAGATTGAGCAACAGGCGCACGGCGCCGTCGGGCATTTCCTCGCACAGGACCGGGGCTATGTTCCATTCAAGGCTGACGGGGCCATCCGCAAGGTAATCGGCGACAATACCACGTGCCCTTCCCCCATCCATACGCCCAGCAGGCCTGCCCAATCCAAACGCCACGCGAAAGAATGCAAGCCGCCGTGAAGCCTGTTCCGCACTCCGGCCTATCAGGGCGAGGGATTCCTCCGCCACGCTTCCCCCGGCGTCACCGAGAAGTTCGATCCCGTTGTTGATCGCGCCAACCGGGCTGACGAGATCGTGACACATCCGCGAGCAAAGCAGGCCCGCAACCCTCAAGTCGATAGAATCCGTCATTTTACTTTCCGTTCCTGCCGCTCTTTACGCCGTGATCCCGGCCGCCCCCCATGCATTCAAGCATACGCGAGAAGCCCTCCAATTCCTCGCGCACGCTCCTGGTCGCCTTATCTTCCATTTCACGATAGCGGCGATGAATTTCCAGGCCGAACGACGTGACGTGCGCACCGCCGCCGCCACGCCCCCCCGTCGCCGTAACAACCAGATCGTGACCGAACGCCTTGTTCATGGAATCGACGAGAACCCAGGCGCGCCGATACGACATTCCCATGTCGCGCGCGGCGGCGGAGATTGAACCGGTGCGCTCAATCGCCTCAAGCATGTCAACCTTGCCCGGTCCCAATGCCGTGGCAGACCCGAAAAGCACCCTTATCCGCGGTTGCTGGTCCTTCGGTCGTTTCAAACCTTCGGACTCCCCCCTTTACTCGACGTTTCGCCGTGCGAAACCGCCGATTCAAGGGCCTTTTCGCACTGTCCGCGATGGATTTTCCCCAAGTCCGCACCGCTTGCATTCATTTTCACGGTGCGGTTCGTCTTGAATTCGTTCATCAGACAGGCGATGAAAGGGGCATGTCAACACGAACGATTCATCACGATGACCCGAACAGGTCCTCCACCAACGCCACCGGTGCGATCAAACTGGGGGCGGTTCTTTACACATCGGAAACCGCAAGACGCGGCGTCTTGCGTGAATTCGCCGAAGAATTGAAGGCGCGCGGCTGGCGGGTCGGTGGCATCGTGCAGGAACCCGTCCGGGCGGAAGAAGGCCAGAAGGGCGGAATAGACGCCATCGCGCTTGATACCGGGGAACGAATTCCCATCAACCGCCCCACACGCAAATCCATGGATAGCGGCACCTGCACCCTCGACAATGCTGCGCTGACGGAATCGACCGCGGCACTGCGTCGCGCTGTCGCGGCAAGCGCCGATCTGCTGGTTGTCGAGAAATTCGGCGATCAGGAACAGAAGGGCGGCGGCATGGCCGACGAAATCCTTCAGGCTGCGGTCGCAGGCATCCCGACCCTCGTCATGGTTCCTGCAATCGCCCTTGAACGCTGGCTGGCCTTTACCGGCGGAACGGGAGATCTGATTGCTGCAGACCGTGACGCACTTTGGCGTTGGTGGGGCGCTGACAACCTTTATACGGAACTGGCCCGGGCCGTTCCCGCCACCGCCATCAAAAGGGTGGTTGTCGGGCTTAACTGGACGCTGGTTGAGGGGCCGGACGGATGCGGCCTCGCCCAGACCCCGCCACGGGGCAAACAAGGGTGCCGTACGCTTTCCGCTGCGGCGGCAGGTCGCGACCTTCGCCAGATGGCGGCCCTCGCCACATCTTGGGACCCCTTCGAAGCGGCGCTCGGCATTGCCGCGATCAACGCACATCACAACAAACCGACACTGGCCGGGGGCGACGACAACGGCCTGGACGCCATGAGCGATACAGACGGAACGATCGCCGTCGTCGGACGTTTCCCCGGCATTGCGGAACGCCTGCCCGGCGCGCTGGTCATCGAACGTGAGCCTGCGGAAGGAGAATACCCCGAGGCCGCCGCCGTGTCGGTGCTCGGACGCTGCCAGGGCGCAATCATCACGTCATCGTCCCTTGTCAACAGAACCCTGCCCGGCCTTTTGAAAGCCGCGAGCGCAGCGAAAGTCGCGCTCGTCGGTCCCGGAACCCCGCTGGCCCCGGGGCTTTTCGCCTACGGCGCGGACATCCTTTCCGGTCTGGTCATCGAAGATACCGACGGTGCGGCGCAGGCAGTTTCGGAAGGCTGCGGGGCGCGTGCATTGCGCAAGTTCGGCAGAATGCTGACCCTCAAAAACGGCGCGTAAAACATTACGAGGCGAAAGGGAAAGCCCTTTCCTTCCGCTTCTTACACTAATTCCTTGTCATTTTTGACCGTGGTCAAAGCATCCCGTCGATGACCTTTCCATAATGCGAACACCGCAGAGGGAAAGTCGGGTATGAAGCCTCCCTGTCTGAAGACGGACACACATCACCCCCCTTAGACGTGTCCGTTTCGTCTCTAAGCCCGATTGATATTTTGCCTCTGAAAAAGACGACCGCCGCTTTGGCGATGGACGGCTGCCCCCTCCCCCAACTGGGCGCGTTCGGAACCCCAAGCGGCGGTTTGTCTTTTGTTTCACCCGTTCGTCTCAGATCATTCCCGTGATACGCCGTCGGCGACGGCAAGGACCGTACGCTCCGCCACGTCAAAATCCTCCGGGCGGTTTACGTTGAAAAACGGGTCGAGCGGAACGGCGGCGAATTCCACCTCGACCGTCCTGTACCGAGCAGTCCAGTCAAGAATTTTTCGCATGTCCTCTTCCACCATGGCCTTGCGCAAATCATCACGAAGCGCAACCGGCCACAGGCCCACCACGGGGTGCGAGCGTCCCGCAGAAGCGGCGCAGGCCATCTGCGCGCCTTCCCGTTCGACTGCATCAAGAAGCCTGCCGATCAGGTCTGCGGGCAAAAACGGCGTATCGCCGGGAAAGGTCGCCAGCCAGCGGCAATCCGGTCGATGGGTCGCCACCCATTCCATCCCGGTCAAAACCCCGGCCAGCGGCCCCGCAAAACCATCAATAACGTCGGAAACCACCTCAAGCCCGAATGGAGAGAACCGTTCCGGGTCACCATTGGCGTTGAGGATCAATTCAGCCACCTGGGGCCTTGCGCGTTCGATCACATGGGACAACAGGGGCCGCCCGCCCAGCAGGCGCAGACACTTGTCGCCACCACCCATGCGCCGTGACAGGCCGCCTGCCAGAATCATCCCAAGCACATCGGTCATGGCTTTGCCCCCTTGCGGGTGAGGGCCTCGGGTTCAGTTTCCTCCCCGCCGTCCTTGTCCGCATCAAAGACCATCCTCTCCTGACCGGCGAGAACGGTAAACCGTCGCCCCTTGGCCCGCCCGACGAGGGTCATTCCCGCCTGTCGCGCCAGATCAACGCCCCACGCGGTGAAACCGGACCGCGAAACCAGTATCGGTATCCGCATCTGTACCGTCTTGAGCACCATTTCGCTTGTCAGGCGGCCGGTGGTGTACATGATCTTGTCTTCGCCCTGCATCTTGTTGAGGAACATGTATCCCGCGATCTTGTCCACCGCGTTGTGGCGACCGACGTCCTCCATGTAAAGCAGGGGTTCGTCCCGGCAACACAGGACGCAACCGTGGATCGCCCCGGCCTCCAGATAGAGGCTTGGCGTCGTGTTGATGGCCTTGAGCAACGGATAGAGCCACGACGTTCGAAGCTCCGCAGACGGTGACAATTCGATCTCGGCGAATTTTTCCATCACGTCGCCGAAAAGGGTCCCCTGGGCGCAGCCCGATGTCATGGTTTTCTTGCGCAGTTTTTCCTCGAAATCCGTCTTGTGCTCGGTACGCACGACGGCAACGCCGAGGTCATCGTCGAATTCGACCGCCGTGACCGGGTTATCGGGGGCCAGCATGTTCTGGTTGACCAGATAACCGACCGCCAGAAATTCCGGGAAATCGCCAATCGTCATCATGGTGACGATTTCCTGCCCGTTCAGGAACAGTGTGATCGGCCGTTCGGTGACAACGGAAACCTCGACGGCATTACCGTCATGGTCCAACCCGGAGACGCGGCGGGTCAGCCTTGAATCCGAAGGGTCGGGATGGATGAGAAATGGTTGCTTGTTCTCCATGGGTTGCCACTATGGAAGCGGTCAGTCCTGAAAACAACCTGTTGTCAGTTGCGGTTATTCCGCTTTGACGGTGACAGGCGGAGGCAGAGCCCCTAATCTCGCCGCATCCGGGAGAAACAAGGCACATGGACGATTTTACCGGCGCGTTTTCCACCGCCTTTTTCATGATCGCGAGTCTCGACAGTGATCTGGCCGGGATCGTCGCCCTTTCCCTGCGCGTCAGCCTGACGGCGGTCGCCATCGCCACGATCATCGGCCTGCCGGTCGGGGCGGCGCTCGCCCTGTTCCGTTTTCCCGGACGCAAGACGATGATTGTTGTCGTCAACGGGCTGATGGGCATGCCGCCGGTCGTGGTGGGACTGATCGTTTATCTGCTGCTGTCCCGGGCCGGTCCGTTTGGCGTCCTCGGCCTGCTTTTCACTCCCACGGCCATGATCATCGCGCAGGTCCTTCTGGTTGCGCCGATCATCGCCGCATTGACGTTGCAGGTCGTCGAGGACCTGTGGAGCGAATATTCCGAACAGCTTCGATCCCTGGGCGCCGGACCACATCAGGCGATCCCGACGTTGTTGTGGGATGGTCGTTTTACCCTGCTGACAGCCGTTCTCGCCGGTTTCGGCCGGGCCAGCGCCGAGGTCGGCGCGGTAATGATCGTCGGCGGCAACATCGACCACGTCACCCGCGTGATGACCACGGCGATTGCGCTGGAAGTCAGCAAGGGTGATTTGTCGCTCGCCCTTGGCCTGGGCATCGTCCTTATTGCCTTGTCCATGAGCATCAATGCCGCCGCCTTCGTCATCAAGGGCGCGGCGCAGAGGCATGGCAACGCATGAACGGCCCGATGGAAACGAACGGAAAACGGATACTCCCCCTCGAGCTTCGCGACGTCACGTTCGAGGCAGGGGGCATGCGCCTGATCAAGAACATGACCTTCACGCTTGGCGGGGCGGGCAAGGTTTTCATTCTTGGCCCCAACGGCGCGGGAAAGAGCCTCCTGCTGCGGCTGTGCCACGGCCTGATCAAACCCGCCAGCGGACAGGTCACCTGGCACGGCGGGAACCCGAAGCACCAGCAGGCGATGGTCTTCCAACGCCCCGTCATGCTGCGACGGACGGTGGCCGCCAATATCGCCTACGCCCTGAAGCTGCGGGGTATTGATCGAAAGGATCGTGCCGATATCGTATCAGATGTCCTGCGACGGACGGGGCTGGCACGTCTGGCCGAACATCCGGCGCGGGTCCTTTCCTTTGGTGAGCAACAGCGGCTGGCGCTGGCGCGCGCATGGGCGCTGCGACCGCAGGTCCTTTTCATGGACGAGCCAACGGCCAGCCTCGACCCTGCCGCGACACACACGCTGGAGGAACTGATCGCCGCCATCCATGCCGAAGGAACCAAGATCGTCATGACCACCCACGACATGGGTCAGGCGCGCCGCCTCGCCGACGAGGTCCTGTTCCTGCACCGGGGAAGATTGCTGGAACAGGCACCGGCGGAACGGTTCTTCGATGCGCCTGAAAACGATCTGGCGCAGGCTTTCATGCGTGGGGAACTCCTGTGGTGGCGACGGCGCAAAAATCCGCTGGATGTTCCACATCCCGATCCACTCGATTACCGTCAGGGCGGCGTAACGCCCTGAGGACGAATTACAGCATCAAGGAAAACCGGAATGGCCCTGATCACCTACCTGACCAAGATCCACTTCGATTTCGGCGCCATTGGCGTCATCGCCGACGAAATGGGCGCGCTGGGCATTCGCCGCCCGCTTGTCGTCACCGACAAGGGTGTCGCAGCGGCAGGCATTCTGGAAACCGTTCTGGCGCAATTGCCGGGTGGGTCAACCGTAACGACTTTTGATGGAACACCGCCCAATCCACGCGAACGCGACGTTCGGGGGGCGCTTGAGGTTTATCGCAGCGGGAACTGCGACGGGGTGATCGCGGTGGGCGGAGGATCACCCATCGACCTTGGCAAGGGTGTGCGTCTGCTGGCAAGCCACGACGGCCCTCTTGCGCAATACGCCCTTGTCGAAGGCGGAGTATCCCGGATCGGGGGAAATGTCGCCCCGCTGATTGCGGTGCCAACCACGGCGGGAACCGGCAGCGAGGTGGGGCGTGGAGCGATCATCGTCATGGATGATGGCCGCAAGCTCGGCGTCATCAGTCCCCACCTGATTCCCAGCGTCGCCATCTGCGATCCGGAACTGACCATCGGCATGCCGCCTGGCCTGACCGCCGCAACCGGCATGGACGCCATGGCGCATTGCATCGAGACGTTCATCGCGCCCGCCGTCAACCCGCCCGCCGACGCCATCGCCGCCGATGGCCTGCACCGTGCTGCGCATTATATCGAACGGGCCGTGGCCGACGGAACGGATCGCGAAGCGCGGTGGAACATGATGATGGCGTCAATGGAAGGCGCGATGGCCTTCCAGAAGGGCCTGGGCGCGGTTCACGCCCTGTCCCATCCACTGGGCAGCCTGACCGACCCCATCCTGCACCACGGCACCCTCAATGCCGTTCTGTTGCCCCCGGTGTTGCGGTTCAACCGCGATGCAATCGGGGAAAAATACGCGCGGCTTGGCGAGATCATGGGGTTGGATGCAGGTATGGACCCGGCCGACGCCATCGCCGCCCTGAACCGCAGGATCGGCCTGCCGGCGACCCTCTCTGAAATGGGCCTGCCGATGTCCGTTCTTGGGGAAATGGCCGAGCAGGCGGTCAAGGACCACTGCACGCTCAGCAACCCGCGCAAGGCGACGGCGGACGATTATCGCGAACTATTGAACGCCGCGATGCGCTGAATCGGGTATCCGCAGGAAAGTTGGGGGCGATTTTTCCCGCATGTGCGGGTATGCTTTCCTTCCGTTATATACGAGATGAACCAACGATCTGCGTTTACCGTTGATAATCAAAGAGTTGCCAAATAAATGATTGACCCTTTTGGAAGATCCATCACCTATCTGCGGGTTTCGGTAACCGATCGATGTGATTTCCGGTGCTTCTACTGCATGTCCGAGGACATGACGTTCCTGCCAAAGTCCGACGTGCTGTCGCTGGAGGAACTGGAACGCGCCTGCACCGCCTTCATCAGCCGGGGCGTCCGCAAGATCCGCCTGACCGGCGGGGAACCGCTGGTCCGCCGCAATATCATGAGCCTCATCCGCAATCTGTCGATTCATATTCGCAGTGGCGCGATGGATGAACTGACCCTCACCACCAATGCCAGCCAGCTCGACCGTTTCGCCGATGAGCTTGTCGATTGCGGTGTGCGCCGGGTCAATGTCTCGCTCGACACGCTGGATCCGGACAAGTTCAAGGCCATCACCCGCGTTGGCGATATCGAGCGAACCATGAGCGGCATCGCCGCGGCGAAAAAGGCCGGATTGAAAATCAAGATCAACACGGTCGCCCTGCGCGGCGTCAACGAGGATGAGATCGACAACCTGATCTCGTGGTGCGGCGATCAGGGGTTCGACCTGACCCT
>JAPHTL010000306.1 GCA_026193355.1 Rhodospirillales bacterium | reverse complement strand
GCGCCCATGAAGGATGATGAGATCCTCAGCCCCGACGAATTCAAGGCGTTGCCTGAAAAGGAGCAAAGAAAAAGGGCGAAGGCGCTGGAAGAGTTGCAGGGAAAGATGGAGGAACTTCTCCGTCAGGTGCCGCGATGGGAGAAGGAGCAACGCGAAAAAATTCGTGAGATGAATCGCGACGTGACGCGCAACGTGGTTTCCCACCAGATCGAGGAACTGGCGAAGAGCTACGAGGACATCCCCGAGGTTATCGACTACCTCCATGAGGTCGAACAGGACGTGATCGACAATGTTGATGACTTCCTGCCGCAAGAACAGGCAAGCGGACTTGCCGCCTTGACCGGTGGCGGGCGGCCGCAGGGCGAGGCCTCCTTCCGTCGCTATCAGGTCAACGTGATGGTTGAAACCTGCACGTCGGACGACGCGTCGGAAGAGACGGAGAAGAAAAAAGCGGAAAAACCCTGCGGCGCGCCGGTCGTCTATGAGGATCACCCGACCCACCCCAACCTGATCGGGCGCATCGAGCACATATCGCAGTACGGGACGCTGGTCACCGATTTCAACCTGATCAAGCCGGGTGGTCTGCACCGGGCCAATGGCGGCTATCTGATCATGGACGCACGAAAGTTGCTGATGCAGCCGTTCAGCTACGAGGCGCTCAAACGCGCCCTGCGCTCCGAAATGATCCGCGTCGAATCACCCGGCGAATCCTACGGTCTGGTCAGCACGGTGACGCTGCAACCCGAACCCATTCCGCTGGATGTGAAGGTCGTGCTGTTCGGCGACCCCTACCTCTATTATCTGCTCAGCCGCCTTGATCCGGAATTCGTCGAGCTGTTCAAGGTCGCCGCCGACTTCGATACCCGGATGGACCGCGATGCCGATACATCGAAACAGTTCGCCGGCGTTATCGGAAACATGATCCGCAAGAACGACCTGCTGCCCATGGACAGCGGCGGCGCGGCCTGCGTGATCGATCACGCCGCGCGGCAATGCAGCGATGCGGAAAAGCTGTCGACGCATATGGCCAGCATCGACGACCTGGTGCGCGAGTCCGATTACTGGGCGCGACAGGACGGCAAGGACGTGGTTACGAAGGTTCACGTGCAGAAAGCCATTGATGCGAAGATCTATCGTTCCGATCGCATCCGTGAGCGCATCCAGGAAGAAATCCAGCGCAATACGCTGGTGATCGAAACGGCGGGCGCGCGGGTCGGGCAGATCAACGGGCTGGCCGTGTTGCAACTTGACGACTTTTCGTTCGGCAAGCCAAGCCGCATCAGCTGCACCGTTCGTCTTGGCAAGGGCGAGGTGATCGATATCGAACGCGAGGTCGCGCTTGGCGGCCCGCTGCACTCAAAGGGAGTTCTTATCCTTTCGTCCTTCATTGGAATGCGTTACGCCAAGGACAAGCCCCTGTCGCTGTCGGCCTCACTGGTGTTCGAACAGTCCTATGGCGGCGTCGATGGCGACAGCGCCTCATCGACCGAACTGTATGTGATCCTTTCCGCCCTGTCGGAGATTCCCATCAATCAGTCGCTGGCCGTGACGGGTTCGGTGGATCAGATGGGCCGGGTCCAGGCGATTGGCGGGGTGAACGACAAGATTGAGGGGTTCTTCGATGTCTGCAAGGCGCGTGGCCTGACCGGCGGGCAAGGTGTGCTTATACCCGCGGCCAACGTGAAGCACCTGATGCTGCGTGCGGACGTGGTCGAAGCCGCCCGTGAAGGGCGTTTTAACATCTATCCCGTCGAGACCGTCGATCAGGGGATTGAGATCCTGACCGGCATTCCGGCAGGCGTTCGCGGCAAGGACGGCAGTTTCCCGATCGGCTCGGTCAATCGCGCCGTGCAGAAACGGCTGGACACCCTGACGCGCAAGGCGCGGGAAGTGGAACGCGCCGCCCTGAAACGCAGCATGCTGGATTCGCGGAAGCCCCCGCCGAACGGTGACTGAGTCTAGAGGCCTTCGGCGTTACCCTTGGCGACGGTGAAGACCGTCGTCACCGAACCGTCGGCGGTGTTTTCCAGAAGGTATTTTCCATCACGGCTTTTGACCGCGTAGCAACGCCGCATCCCCTTGCGGGTTTCGCGGTACTGGCTGCAGTAGTGGCCTTCCGCCGTCACCTCCCATGTCCCTGTGTCCTTGCCGCCCTCGAAGTTGCGGATCACCAGCGTGCCGTCATCCTTGAGGAACACGTGAAACACCTTGCCCTTGAAACGCTCCAGCAGGGTTTCGCCGATCAGGGTGTTGCCCGAGAGAAGACCGCGCACGGAATCGGCGGAAAGCGCCTTGCCGTCTGCCGCGTGGGAAGGCGTGGCAAGACCGGCAATCAGGGCAAGGGTGGCAAGGAAGGCGGGGGTTCTCATACAAAGTTCCTTTAAAATGCTTGTGTGAAATACGAACGGCGCGCTCTTTTTACGCCATCAAGAGTGTGACAGGGGAGGAAAAAAACATCTACTTTCCCTCAAGAAGCCGTTCGACAAATGCGGGAACAATCTCGGTCGCGGGACCGTATTCCGCCTCGGCGAACAGGGACGCCCCTTCGGATGGTTCCAGGTTCAGTTCCACCGTTCGCGCAACGCGCCGCCGTCGAACATGCTGAACGAATCCTGCCGCCGGATAGACGTTGCCCGATGTGCCGATTGACAGGAACAGGCCACAGCGGTCGAGCAATCCATAGATGCGTTCCATCTCCAGGGGCATTTCACCGAACCAGACCACATGGGGGCGCATGGCGCCGATGGATGCGCAGGCGTCGCACGAATCGCCGCGCCCCATGTCCCCGGCCCAGTGCACGACATGGCCGCAGTCTTCGCAGCGCGCCTTCAGCATCTCGCCGTGCATGTGGATGAGATTTCCGGTTCCCGCCTTTTCGTGCAGATCGTCGATGTTCTGGGTCACCACCGTCACCGCTCCCGGCCATTCGTGCTCCAGCCGCGCCAGCGCCTCATGCGCCGCGTTGGGCGCAACCGCGCCCCCCGCCATGCCGCGTCGGCGTTCGTTGTAAAATGCGTGGACGCCATCGGGGTCGCGGGCGAAGGCTTCGGGCGTGGCGACGTCCTCGATCCGGACCTTCGACCAGATGCCGTCGGCATCGCGAAAGGTGGAAAGGCCCGATTCGCGGGAAATGCCTGCGCCGGTCAGGATCACGATATCGGGGTGGCGGTGTCCTTGTGCGAAGTCTTCGATCATCGTTCCAGCTGTTGACTGCGGGGGGGTGAATGAGGCACCCATGATAAACTGTCGGCGTTCGAGCCGCCACAGCAAGGCCGTCACAGGGCCACTGCAAAACGAGGAGCCTCGATCAATATGGTCAAAGTCCTGTTTGTCTGCCTGGGGAACATCTGTCGATCGCCCACCGCCGAGGGCGTGTTCCGCGCCATGGTTCACCGTGAAGGCCTGTCGGACAGGATCACCATCGATTCGGCAGGAACCGCGGCCTGGCACGTCGGCAAGTCGCCCGACCCCCGTTCCATGGCGGCGGCGCGTGCACGGGGCATTGATATGAGCGCCCAGCGCGCCCGCCAGGCCGTTGCCGGGGATTTTGCGCATTTCGACTATGTCCTCGCCATGGACAGCGAAAACCACGCCGACCTTCTGCGCCTCTGCCCGCGCGGGGCGGAAGGCAAACTTTCGCTGTTCCTTGATTTCGCCCCCCACCTTGGCCGTCGCGACGTGCCGGACCCCTATTACGGTGGCCCCGGCGGGTTTGACGAGGTGCTTGATCTGGTCGAGGCCGCGGCCGAAGGGCTGCTGGCCGATATCCGCCAGCGGCATCTCTAGGCCCTGATCGATGCGCGCCGGGATCACCGAAACGATCAGGCGCGCAACAGGCGCATCGGTCGTTCAGACGGACCCGCTCGGCGGCGGATGCGTCGGCGATGTTTACAAACTCACCCTTTCCGATGGACGCGTTGTTGTCGCCAAGACCGGTGATCCGGGCGGCGGTCTGGACATCGAAGGCTACATGCTCGACTACCTTGCCGCCCACAGCCGGCTGCCGGTGCCCGGGGTTCTGATCGCCGAAGACGATCTTTTGCTGATGGAATACATCCCCGCCGACGGGGCGCTGGATGCCCGTGCGCAAATCCATGCGGCGGATCTTCTCGCCGATTTGCACGGGGTGCGCGGCCACGCCTTCGGGCTGGAGCGCGATACCCTGATCGGCGGCCTGCACCAGCCAAATCCGCAAACGCCATCGTGGATCGATTTCTTCCGCGATCAGCGCATCCTGTTCATGGCGCGTTGTGCGATGGAGGCGGGACGGCTGCCGGGACGTGTGATGGCCCGAATAGACGCCCTTGCCGGATGGCTTGATCGCTGGATTGAGGAACCGGAATACCCATCGCTGATTCACGGCGACATGTGGGGGGGGAATGTGCTGTGCGGGAAGGGCCGTATCGCCGGGTTTGTCGATCCGGCGATCTATTACGCAGATCCGGAAATAGAACTGGCGTTTTCCACACTGTTCGGCACCTTCGGCGACGCCTTCTTCGAACGCTATGGGGAATTGCGCCCGCTCCGCCCCGGCTTTTTCGAGGAACGGGTTGCGCTCTACAACCTCTACCCGCTGCTGGTCCATGTCCGGCTGTTCGGCGGTTCCTACGTCGGATCGGTGGAAAAGACGCTGACCCGGTTCGGGGCTTGAGCCTAGAGCATCCTGCGCTCGAATGAGCGCAGACAGGATGCTCGATATTATGGATAACGATCAACTTTTCTCCGTTCTGGGTTCCACCTGAACGGAGGTTG
>JAPHTL010000197.1 GCA_026193355.1 Rhodospirillales bacterium | reverse complement strand
CTTCGACGGGGATGCGTAGAAGGGGTCGGACCCCTTTGCGATGTATTTATTCTGCGTTCCTGGGATGACATGCGAAAAAATCCGCCGGAGGATGGCTGGTTCCTCCGGCGGGGTTGGCAAGAAAATGGGGATTCGATTTTTATGGCAAGTTCTTGCTGATGAAGTCGAAGGCCAGTTTGATCGACTCTTCCGTTGTCTCCTTGGAATAGTGATAGGTTCCTTCGCTGGACATCCAGGGCTGTTTTGTTTTAAGGCCGTTCTTCTCGAAGGCGTCCCAACCATGGGTGGCCCCCTTCATGAAAAGCCATTCATAAGCGCTTCCCTGCTTCTTCGCGGCCTCAAACCTCTTGACGCAATCGGGGTTCGGGACTTCATGGTCGTTTTCCGCCATGAGGGAAAGCGTCGGCACCTTGACGTCGGGCTGGATGAAGCTGACTTCGGGAATCCTGTTGCCTGTCTTTGGAAGGTAGCAGGACGGATAGACCGCCACGGCTGCCGCCAGCGACACATCCTTGTAGGCTGCGAACTTGGGTTCGTTGCGAACCCAGGTGCTGTTGCCGAACAACGAAATGCCGCCACCCCATGAAAATCCTATGTGAACGATGCGTTTGGGATCGACGAACGGCAGTTTAGCCAGGTGGCGGGCCCCATCAAGGACGTCCACCATGCCGTCTGACAGGAGAACGTCGGTGGCTTTTCCGCACGCGTTGTAAACGTTTCGGGGGCCGAAACTGTCGATGACGTAGGCGACAAATCCCCGGTCAACGGCTTCTTTCGCCCACTGGCGGATGTGTTCCGATACCCCTGCGCAGGTATGGTGAAGAATGACGACGGGGAAGGGGCCGCCGCCTTCGGGCTTGAACAACTGCGAAGACAGCCGCCCTTCGACCTTGGTCGACGCTTCCGTCGGGTGTTTCAAGGGGGGTGGGAAAGCCTTGGTCTTGTTGTAGGGGAAAGGAAACTGGTTGTCGGCGATTGCCGCGCCCGTCTGGGGGAGTGCAAGTCCTGCAGCCAGAATGGCAAAGGCTACGATGCGTTTGAGCATGCGACCTCCTTTTATTAGATGTTTGTGTTAGATATATGGTTTATTTGAATCATTACTATTTATCTGCAAGTAAAAAATAAAATCAAGCGCCATCGGCGGGCGCTCGGTGGCGCGCGCTTTACAGACCCCCGATAGCGTTGGCATCTGTCGTCAGGTTGTGCGGAAATCAATGTCGCCAGTGGGCCAGGGCCGCCCTTTTAACCTTGGGCCAAAACAAGGAAAAGCATTCCGTGACGCAAAAACGGCGCCCTCGCCAAAGGCGAAGACGCCGTCGTCAAAGCATTCAGTGGGATAGATCGAAGGGGTCAGACCCCTTCGACGATCATGAACTGGGCTTCGGCCGCATCGACGCGGAAGGAGCGCGCCTCCTGATAGTCGGGGGAGTTGAAGCACTCCTGCGCCCGCTCAAGGCTGTCGAATTCGACGATCACGATGCGTCCCGGCGGCGTCGGTCCCTCAAGGCCGACGTTGCGCCCGCCGCGCGCCAGAAGCTTGCCGCCAAATTTTTGAATGGCCGGCCCCGAACGCTTGGCGTATTCCGCATAGGCGTCCGTGTCGGTGACATTGACCAGTGCGATCCAATACCCTTTCATTGAATACCTCCCTGTTTTCGTTGCCCTATTTCAGCAGATAAAAAGCCGCCGCCGCGATGAGGGCCGCTGCTGCCACCCAGACGAGGGGGCTTGTCCCCTTGCTGCCTTCGGGCGTTGGTGTTTCTTCCGTTGCGGAAGGTTCCGGGGTGACCGTTGCGGCCGAACCGCCCACACGTTCGGCAAAGACGCCGAAAAAGTCGTCGGCCATTTTCTTCCCGACGCCCTGAATCACCCGACTACCGACGCTTGCCAGTTTTCCGCCTATATCGGCCTTCGCTTCATAACGCAGTACAGTCGCTCCGCCGTCTTCTGTCAGCGAAACAACGGCCGAGCCCTTGGCGAAACCCGCGACGCCGCCCTGACCTTCACCAGCGATCCTGTAGCTGTTGGGCGGGTCAAGGTCGGAGAGTGTGACCTTGCCACCGAACTTGGCGCGTATCGCGCCCACCTTTGCGGTGATCTTTGCCGAAAAATCGGTTTCCGATTCCTTGACCAGTTCCTCGCAGCCTGGAATGCAGGCTTTCAGGGTGTCGGGATCGTTCAGAGCTTCCCAAACGGTCTGCCGTGGTGCGTTTATGCGATATTCGCCAACCATATCCATGACGGTGTTCCTTGCTTTTGTGGGATGCTCGTCAGGACTGGTCCTCGTAGGCCTTGATCAGGGCCTGCGTGCCGTCTTCGCGCGCACCAGCCGCTGCAATTTTCTCGTAGAGACCTTTCGTCAGCTTGAGGGCTGGCAGATCGAGTCCCATGGCATCGGCTTCTGATTCGGCGATGGACATATCCTTGATGTAATGGTGAATGAAAAATCCCGGTGCGAAATCCCGTGCGATCATCTTCGGACCAAGATTGTTCAGCAGGAAACTGCTGGCCGCGCCTGTGCCTACGGACTCGAGAACATGGCTCGGATCGAGTCCTGACTTGATGGCGTAGGACAAGGCCTCGACACAGCCCAGCATGTTGCCCGCGACAACAATCTGGTTGCACATCTTGGTGTGCTGGCCCGCTCCAGCCTTGCCCTGAAGCTGGATGTTCGTGCCCATCGCTTCGAACAGGGGCATCACGCTGTTGAAGTCCGCCTCGTCACCGCCGACCATGATCGACAGGCGCGCCTCACGTGCACCGACATCACCGCCGGAAACCGGTGCGTCGAGGGAGCCAAGCCCCTTCGCCTTTGCAGCATCGTAAATCTTGATGGCAAGTGTCGGTTCGGACGTCGTCATGTCGATCAGGCAGGCGCCCGGCTTGGCTCGATCAACAAT
Organism: Rhodospirillales bacterium; assembly: GCA_026193355.1. GTDB lineage: Bacteria > Pseudomonadota > Alphaproteobacteria > Rhodospirillales > JAPHTL01 > JAPHTL01. The sequence continues at coordinate 8,377 of JAPHTL010000197.1, read as the reverse complement.
GCCGTCTTTGCCCAGGTAGATGTCTTCCACGTCTTTGGGGTAACCGACCATGGTGATGACCACGTCAGAAGCTGCGGCCACATCGCCCGGGGAATCCTGCCAGGTTGCGCCCTTGGCGACCAGTTCGTCCGCTTTCGCCTTCGTCCTGTTGTAGACGTGAAGCTTGTAACCTGCTGCCTGAATGTGGCCAGCCATGCTCAGGCCCATGATGCCGAGTCCGATGAACCCAACTTCGGTCTTGTCTTTGTTTACGGTCATCCTTCTCTCCCCGCTTGGTATGAAAGCGCTATGGGCAGGCACGCTGCCCGCAAGTGGTCAATTGATAAACAAGGATCGTATCAGTGCAGCAATGCATATGGCAAGGGGGATGCAACCGGATCAACCCCCCACGGGTCATTTGCGTTTATCGGGCGTCTTCGCGTTGTTGTAAAAAGCCTTCATGGATGAAGTTGCGCCATTCAGGAAGGTTTCAACCTCCTGCGCAATAATCGCGTCCAGATCTTCCGGAATTGGCAGGCTGTAAACAAACTTGCGGATGGCGATGTAATAGATGCCGCCGTGAAGCAGCCAGGCCATTTCAATTTCCCGCGCCGTCAGGGGCAGGTCGTCCGGTGAAGGCAGTCCCGCCATCGCGCGAAGTTCGGTGCAGAGCGGAATCAGAAGCTTGTCCTGGATGATCGTCAGATAACGCCGGTTGATGTTGACGCCCTTGAGTCCCGCAAACATAAAGATGCGCACCCATTCGTAGGTGAAAATCGCGTCGACGTACTCGCAATAAAACCGGGTCAGCCGTTCCTTCAGCGGGATGGACGTATCGACGACCAGTTCCTCCCAATGCGGCTGCCAACGCCGGACGAAAACTTCCTGATAGACGCGCTCAACCAGATCTTCCTTGCTGGGGAAGTAACGATAGAGAAGAGGTTGCGTGACGCCCAGGCGTTTGGCCAGTTCGCGCGTTTGCCCTTCGAAGCCAACTTCGGCAAAAAAGCGGATCGCCTCTTCAACGATCAGTTTCTCGCGCTCGCCGCGGTCAAGCCGTTTGCGGGGCGATTTTTTTGCAGTTTTTTTCGTCGCTGTAGCCAGATCATTGGTCTTCCCGGCTTTTGTATCAGGCACCGATTGGCTCCTTCCGTTGGGGAAGTCATTGAAGCTGCCGCAGGAATCTGAACGTTAAGAATGGCGTTGACAAGACCCTTTCATGGCCTTCATTGTTAATCAAACGATAACTAACCCTCAACCGGATACAAATCCCCCACGGCAAGGCCGATGGGCGAGGGAGGACAGGATGAAGGCGCCTTCTTTCGAATATGCGAAGGCTGAATCTGTAGACGAAGCGCTCGAACTTCTCGGGCGTTTCGGCGACGACGCCAAGGTCATTGCTGGCGGACAAAGCCTCGTTCCGGCACTGAACATGCGCCTGGCAGGCCCATCGGCGTTGATCGATATTGGCGCCATTGGCGAACTGCGCGGCATCAAGCTCGATGGCGCCGTCATGCGCATTGGCGCGCTGACCCGTCATTGCGAAATCATGGCCTCTGGGGAAATAGCCCGGCATGTTCCCCTGCTTGCCAAGGCCGTGCCGAACATTGCCCACGAAGCGATTCGCAACCGTGGAACCATCGGCGGCAGCCTCGCCAATGCAGATCCGGCCGCCGAGTGGCCCGCCTGTTCACTGGCGCTTGGCGCGGTAATGGAGATCGCTGGTCAGAACGGACGGCGCAAGGTATCGGCGGCTGACTTTTTCCAAGGCTACTACACCACGGCGATTGAACCCGACGAGATTTTGATTGCGATTGAGTTTCCGGTGATCAGTGCGGACTACCGCTCCGCTTTTATGGAACTTTCACGCCGCAAGGGCGATTACGCGATGGTTGGTCTGGCCGCCCATGCCAGGGTCAGTGGTGGTGTTTTCAACGACGTCCGGCTTTCCTTCTTCAACGTCGCCGATCGTCCTGTCCTTGCCGTGTCCGCCGCCGCTGTGCTTGAGGGTAAGGAGATGAGCGTGCAGGCCGTGGAACAGGCCCAGCAGGCGCTGGGCGATGATCTGGACCCGTTGGGGGATCTTTACTGTTCACCCGAATACAAAATTCGACTGGCCCGTGTCCTGACCGGGCGTGTGCTTTCTCAACTGGCCGCCGGATGAGCGGGGGAAACGCCATGGAAAAGACCTACCCCGTAACCGTTATCGTCAATGGAACGCCCATGACGGCGCTTGTTCCCGCCCGCCTTACGCTGGCCGATTTCCTGCGAAACGAAGCGGAATTGACCGGCACCCACGTCGGTTGCGAACACGGTGTTTGCGGTGCGTGCACGGTGCGTGTCGATGGGCGGACCGTGCGCGGCTGCCTGACCCTTGCTGTGCAATGCGACGGGGCCGAGGTGGAAACCATTGAAGGCGCGACCGAAGACGGTCGGATCAAGGATTTGCAGGATGCATTCATCGAACGCAACGCCCTCCAATGCGGCTTTTGCACACCGGGCTTCCTTATGGCGGCCGACGAACTTCTAAACGACAATCCGTCGCCAACGCGCGAGGAAATCCGCGAACACCTATCCGGTAATTACTGCCGTTGCACCGGCTATCAGGCGATCGTCGAGGCGGTCGAGATGACAGCCGCCCGTCGCAGGGGGGAAGCGCAATGAGTGACCGTCCCGGCATTTCCGTTCTTGATCGTCCGAACTCCTACATCGGACGAACGGTGGAACGCCCCAACGCCCGCAGGCTCGTTCAGGGGCGTGGTGCATTCGTCGATGACATGAAGCTGCCGCGCATGGTGCATCTGGCATTTTGCCGCAGCCCCTACGCCCATGCCGAGGTCGTTTCCATCGACAAGGCCGAGGCCGAGGCGCTGCCCGGCGTCATCCGCGTCGTAACGATGGAAGACTTGAAAGACATCATGACGCCATGGGTCGGCGTTCTTGATCATCTGAAGGGGATCAAATCGGCCGAACAGTGGCCTTTGGCCAATGGCAAGGTTCACTGGCAGGGCGAGCCTGTTGCCGCCGTGGTCGCCACGTCGCGGGCGATCGCAGAGGACGCTGCCGATCTGGTGATGGTGGAATACAACGAACTTCCCCCCGTCACCGACATGATGACGGCGCTGGATCCCGAAACCCCGGTGATCCACAAGGAGCTTGGCGATAATCTGTGCTTCGAGCGCAATGTCGACGAAGGCGATGTGGATAAAGCCTTTGCCGAAGCCGCCTTTGTCGCCGAGGAAACGATGCGTTTCAACCGGCACACGGGCGTGACGATGGAGCCGCGCGCCATCATCTGCGATTACAACCCTGCGGATGAGGTGCTTACGCTCCATATGGCTGTGCAATGCCCGCACATGTCGAAAAATCTCTATGCCAAGCATCTTGGCCTTGATGAAAACAAGGTCAGGGTCATCTGCAAGGATGTCGGCGGATCGTTCGGCATCAAGATCCACACCTATTCCGATGAAATGGCGGCAGGGGCGATCACCGTCCTGCTTGGCCGTCCGGTGAAATTTGTCGCCGACCGTCTGGAAAGCTTTGTTACCGACATTCATGCCCGCGACCATGTTGTGAAGGCACGCATGGCCTTCAACGCCGAGGGTGAGATCACGGCGCTGGATATGGATGATGTCACGGGCATCGGTCCCTATTCAGTCTATCCGCGGACCAGCGGGATCGAAGCCAATCAGGTGGTCAACCTGACGGGCGGACCCTACAAGCATCGCAACTATCGTTGCCGGGCCCGTGTTGTGTTCCTGAACAAGAATGTGATGTGCCAGTATCGGGGTGTTGGCCATCCCATAGCCGTTGCCATCGCCGAACACCTGATTGATCGTGGTGCCGTGGCCCTTGGGCTTGATCCTGTGGAAATACGCCACCGCAATTTTATTCCAGATGACGCCTACCCCTATACCGCCCCATCCGGCGCCATCTACGAGCGTCAGTCCCATCATCAGTGCCTCGACAAGCTGGTGGAAATGATGGACTACAAGGGACTGCGGGCTGAGCAGGCAGCCCTGCGCGAAAAGGGCATTTACCGTGGTATCGGCTTTGTTAGTCTGGTCGAGGTGACAAACCCCAGCCCGGCCTTCTACGGTGTCGGTGGCGCACGCATTGCCTCGCAGGACGGGTGCACCATCCGCCTTGATCCGACAGGTGGCATTACCTGCATCACCGGGGTTACCGAACAGGGGCAGGGAACGGAAACCATCGTCGCCCAGATCGCCGCCTCGGCGGTTGGCGTCAGCATGGACAATGTACGCGTCATAACCGGCGATACGGATGTTGTTCCCTACGGGGGCGGCACCTGGGCCTCGCGAGGTGCGGGGATCGGCGGCGAAGCCGCCTTGCAGGCTGGCAAGGAACTTCGCAAGAATATCCTCAAGGTCGCAGCCACGATCCTGCAGAGCGACCCGGAAGCGCTCGACATCCGCGATGGCGCGATCATTGATGCCGATACCGGAACCGAACGCATGCCGCTCAGTGAACTGGGGCGCATCGCCTATTTCCGGGGCGATACCTTGCCCCATGACGTGCAACCCGAACTGGTCGTCACCCGGCATTTCGTATCACGCGGTTTTCCCTTCGTCTTCACCAATGCCGCCCATGCCTGCCACGTCGAGGTGGATATCGAAACTGGTATGGTGAAGCTGCTGAAATATTGGGTGGTCGAAGATTGCGGCACGGTAATCAATCCGCTTCTGGTCGAGGAACAGACCCGCGGCGGTGTTGTGCAGGGTCTTGGCCCCGCCTTGTTCGAGGAATGCCTCTATAGCGATGAGGGGCAGCTGCAGAACGGCTCGATGGCCGATTATCTGGTGCCGATGGCGGCGGAAATGCCCGATATCGTGGTCGGCCATGTCGAAACACCCACGGCGACGTCAGAGCTTGGCGCCAAGGGCGTCGGCGAAGCAGGCACTGCTGGTGCGCCTGGCGCCGTGATGAACGCAATCAACGATGCGCTTGGATCATTCAATGTGAGTTTGGCGGATATGCCTTTCACACCGGAAAAGGTTCTGCGCGCACTGGGAAAAGTTTAAACGAAGGCCCATGTGGCCAAGGAAGAACCGGCACAAACCCGGATGTGGTAACGCAGGAGAAGACGGGGGTAGCCCCGGCAACACAAGCCAACAGGGAGGCTTAAATGACTGAAACCATGACAACAAAGAAAGTGAACAAGGGTATTTCCCGACGCACATTGCTCGGTACGGCGGCGGCGGGTGCTGCGGTGGTTGGCACAAGCCCGTTCTGGATCAATATCGCGAAGGCCGAGGACAAGATCAGGATCGGCTTTCCCGTTCCGCTGACCGGCCCCTATGGTTCGGAAGCGGCCGAACAGGCGCGTTGCGCCCAGATCGCCGTGGATCAGTTCAACAAGGCTGGCGGCCTGAACGGGCGCATGGCCGAACTTCTGGTTCGCGATGACAAGCTGAAGCCTGGCGAGGCTGCTACCCGCACGCTGGAACTGATCGAAAAGGACAAGGCCCACTTCATTTCGGGCTCGCTGTCCGCATCGGTTCAGCTTTCGGTCAATGCGGTGACCAAGGCGCGCGGAATCATTTATGTGTCGATCAGCCAGTCCGATGCGATCAACGAGGCCGCCGATTTCTCACCCTACACCTTCCACGAGGCCCTCAACCCGCACATGACTGCGGGTGCTGTCGGCCGCTACGTCTTCCCCAAGAGCGGCAAGCGCGTCGCCTTCCTGATCGCCGATTACGCATACGGCCATGAAATGGTCCGCGGGTTCAAACGGGCTGGCGAGGCATCGGGAATCGAAGTCGTCGCAGAAGTCACCCATCCGCTGGCGACCAAGGATTATTCGACCTTCCTACCGCGCATCCAGGCGGCGAAGCCGGATGTTCTGTGCCTTTGCAACTTCGGCTACGACCAGCTGAACTCCATCAAGCAGGCGACCGGTTTCGGCATGAAACAGCAGATGAAGCTGGTGGCCCCGGCCCTTCTCTACAACCAACGGCTGGCCGGCGGTTCGGCCTACGACGGGGTAGTCGGCGGCGCCAACTACCATTGGACTATCGAGGATAAGGTCGCGTCGGCCAAGGCGTTCAATGACCTCTACCGCGCTGGCAACGACGGCGCGCCGCCGTCGGATTACGGCGCATACGGCTATGCCGGCGTCGGCGGCTTGCTGGAGGCCGTCAAGGCGGCCGGGACCATCGACACCAACAAGGTCATCGAGGCGATGGAAGCCATGAAGTACGACCTGTATAAGGGTACGCAGCATTACCGGAAGTGCGACCACCAGTCGGTGCAGGATGTCTTCATCGTTGAATCAAAACCCGAGGCGGAAATGGCCAACAAGTTCGACGTGTTCAAGATTCTCGACGTCGATCGGGCCAGTGGAGACAGTCTCCGGACCTGCTCGGAGCTCGGCCACAAGGCCTGATTCAGCTAGGGCAATGGCCCGCCTCCCATTGAGGGGGCGGGCCGACCTGCTTGGGGGATATCCACTGACATGAGTGGAATTACGTTCGACCTTTTCGTTCTGCAGTTGTTCACAGGCCTTGCCATGGGTTCGGTCTATGTGCTGCTGGGCGTCGGCCTGTCGCTTATTTTCGGCATGCTGACGGTCGTGAATTTTGCTCACGGCGCCTTCTATATGGTCGGGGCTTACATGGGCGTCTTCCTGATGGGGGTCACCGGCAATTTCTGGCTTAGCCTGATCGGTGTTCCCTTGATCGTTGGCACCCTTGGTCTTGTTGTTGAGCGATTTCTTATCCGCCCTCTGTACGGGCGGGGTATTGATTATCCATTGCTGCTTACCTTCGGTCTCGGGTACGTGTTTATCGAAATCATCCGGATCATATTTGGCAAGGAAGGGCAGGTCTTTGATACACCAGATATTTTGCTCGGGGCCGTGGACATCGGAGTCGGTTTCTTCCCGCTTTATCGTATTTTCCTGATTGGCGCAGTCGCCGTTCTGATCTTCGGCCTATGGCTGTTTATCGAGAGGACATCCTTCGGTCTGGTCATCCGCGCGGGTGCGCGGGACCCCGAAATCGTCAAGGTTCTGGGTGTTGATGTTTCAAAAATCTGGTTGATCGTTTTCGGGATCGGCACAGGCGTAGCCGGTCTGGCGGGTATCCTTTACGCACCCTTGCAGGGGGTGATCCCCGAGATGGGGGTCAGTGTTCTTGTCGAAGCCTTCGTGGTGACGGTTGTTGGTGGCATGGGATCACTGATCGGCGCGGTTGTCGCGGGGCTTCTGGTCGGTGTCGTCGTCGCCATGACGGCGCTATTCGCCCCTCACATGGCCGAAGTATCCATGTTTGCGTTGATGGCGCTGGTCCTGCTTGTTCGACCGCAAGGGTTGTTCGGCCGCGCCGGACTGATGGGGTAGGGCGATGGCTAACGTACCGGGTCACGAGGATCTTGCCGCCGAGGTTCCCATCTCAGGGCGTCGGGTTGCCTCTTTGATGAAATCGGTTGCTAAGCACCGGGTAGCCGCCGTTCTTCTGTTCCTGCTGTTTTTCCCGTGGATCATGCCTTACGAAGCATTGGCCGTGAACATCCTGATCTTCGGGCTGTTCGCGATGGGCTTCAATCTGCTGTTCGGTTATACGGGGTTGTTGTCGTTCGGTCATGCGGCCTTCTTCGGGGTCGGCGCTTATGGAACTGGCATCGCCATCGCCGAATTCGGTGTGCCATGGCTGCCCGCGATCCTGATCGGCCTCGTTTTCGTAGGATTGACAGCTGCCGCCGTCGGTGCGCTGGCGGTTCGAACGCGCGGCATCTATTTCGCCATGGTCACCCTGGCGCTGTCGCAATGCGTCTATTACATCGTTTATCAGATGCCGCTCAGCGGTGGCGAAAACGGCCTGCGTGGAATCGACATCCATGAGGTCGATTTTGTCTTCGTCACGGTCAACATGCTCGACCCTATGCCCAAGTATTATTTCATGCTGGCATTTGTTGCCGCAGCCATCTGGTTGTTTTCGCGCATTCTCGCCTCGCCGTTCGGCGGGGTTCTGGAAGCAATTCGCGAAAACGAGAACAGGGCGCGCGCCTGTGGATATGACGTACGCCGCACGAAATGGGTGGCCTTTGTGATTTCCGGGTTGTTCTGTGGTCTTGCCGGGGCGCTTTACGGCATCCACCTGACCATCGTGCCGATCGAAACGCTGCACTACCACACATCGGGCGAAGCCGTGATGATGTCGCTTCTGGGCGGCATGGGTACCTTCTTCGGGCCATTTGTCGGGGCGACGACCTTCCTTCTTCTACAGGATATTGTGACCAACTGGACCGAGAACTGGCAGTTGTTTGTCGGCGCCTTGTTCGTTTGTCTCGTTCTGTTCTTTCCCCGTGGAATCTGGGGATCAATCCTGCACTGGTTGTCGCGATGAGCTTTTCCGAACCCATCATCAGGACAGAG
>JAPHTL010000324.1 GCA_026193355.1 Rhodospirillales bacterium | reverse complement strand
CGTGTCTTCGGAATGGGCTTGATGGCTATGAAGGTCTCTGCGCAGGGCTTCGATGGCGCGCAGGATATCGGCGTTGCTGACGCCCGATGTGTCGCCGACAATGGCGTCTACATCAATGCCCGCCTTTTCCGCCAGGATCTTCTTGCGGCGAAATTCGGACGTAAACATCTTTTGCCCGCTGGTCTTGTCGTTCATCGGAAACCTCTTTTTGGTTTTCTTTATTTACACGCAAAACCAGCCTTGGCGACCGGTCGGCAGAGATATTACACAAGTAACCGTTTAATTGGACAGTTTCAAGAGTGCACACCAACACCCTTATGGCCGGATCGGGCGGGTGGCCGTCGCCAGCCATTCTCTTGCATCGGGCTCAAGCATTGGCGCGAGGGTGTCGTTGACGCGCCGATGATATTCGTCCAGCCATCCCGTTTCCGCCTCCGTCAGGAGGTCAGGGTCGATCAGGGCGCGGTCAATGGGCGCAAGCGTTAACGTTTCGAATTCGAGCATATCGCGTTCCCCACCCTTGGCCGAAGCAAGTTCGCGAACGGCGACAAGGTTTTCGATGCGGATGCCGAAGGCGCCTTCCTTGTAGTATCCGGGTTCGTTCGAAAGAATCATGCCCGGCTCCAGCGCCACCCTGTTGGGCATTTTTGAAATCCGCTGGGGGCCTTCATGGACGCCGAGAAAACAGCCAACCCCGTGTCCGGTCCCATGGTCGTAGTCAAGGCCAGCCTCCCACAGCGGCGTACGGGCCAGCACATCGAGTTGCGACCCTGAAGTTCCCGTCGGAAAATGCGCCGTCGCAAGGGCGATGTGCCCTTTAAGAACGCGGGTGAAGCGGTCGCGCATTTCCCCGTCTGGTTCACCAATCGCAATGGTGCGGGTGACATCCGTTGTTCCGTCGAGGTACTGCCCACCTGAATCGACAAGGTATAGCGAACCCGCCTTCAGCGTCACGGCAGTGTGCGGTTCCACGCGGTAGTGGACGATCGCGCCGTTGGCGCCCGCGCCAGAAATCGTCTGGAAGCTTGGCCCCATGAAAAGCGCCCCTTCGGCGCGAAAGGCCTCAAGCCTCTTGGCAGCCGTCAGTTCGGTGATCTTGCCCGATAGCCATTCCCGCGCCAGCCAGGCCAGAAACCGGACCAGCGCCACGCCGTCACGACGGTGGGCCTCGCGCATGCCCTCCAGTTCCACTTCATTCTTCCGCGCCTTGGGAAGGGCGCAGGGGTCTTCGCCGGGGGCGATGTCCGCACCGGCCGTTTTCAAATGACTGATCACCCATTCCGGGCAGGTGTCGCGCGCGATGCGGATGCGTTGTCCCGCCGCGCCGAGGGACGACAGCGCAGGCGCGAAATCTTCTTTCGGATGAATGGAAACGCTGTTGCCCAAATGATCGCTCAACCCGTCCGTGACCTTGTTCAGGTCAATGAAGATCTGCGCCGTTGAATCCGCCGAAATCAAGGCCACGCAAAGGGGTAGCGGGGTGAAGGGAACGTCCCCGCCTCGAATGTTGAAAAGCCATGCGATGGAATCCGGCGCGGTCAGAACGGCGGCGTTGAGGCGTTCTTCCGTTAGTCCGGCGGCGATGGCCGCGCGTTTCTCGTTCGACGTCTGTCCCGCATGGGTGATGGGGTGGGGCCTGACCGCCCCGGTTGGCGGTGGCGGTTGATCCATCCACGCCGCATCAAGGGGGTTGGCTTCACACGGAATCAACGCGGCCCCCATGAGGGCGCAGGCATCGCGGAAGCGCTGAAGCTGCGGACCCGTGTGCAGCCACGGGTCGAATCCGATCCTGTTTCCTTCTGCAAGGTGTCTGCGCAACCAGGTGTCTGGCGGAGTTTCTGTCTGATGCAGACACTCAAAGAGGTCTTCATCGACCTCCTGACCGATCTGAAGGGTGTAGCGGCCATCCGTGAAAACGGCCGCCTCATTCATGCATACGATGGCGATCCCGGCCGATCCGGTGAACCCGGTCAACCAGGCCAGCCGTTCGGCGTGAGGGGGGACGTATTCGCCCTGATATTCGTCGGCCCGGGGAACAAGGAATCCATCCAACCCCTGACGCCGAAGCTCCGAACGAAGGTTTTCAAGGCGCAGGGCGTGGGAGACTGTCTTCGGGTTGCTGTCCATTCTCCACCGTATATGTGCGTCAGTTGGTCTATCCTGAAGCTAAGGCGGCGGGCCACGTGAAGCAAGGGCGCTTGACTTGCCGTCAAGGGGTACACACGATTACGCCTGTGTGATGGCGCGAAAGGATTCATCGTGACTGCTGTGTCGGACAGGACATCGGGTGAAAGCATGAATGCGGCGACGGCCATTCTGGCGCCGACGCTGGGCCGTGGCCTTGCCGAATCGCCCGCCCTCATCACCAATGAGAAGGTTGTCAGTTACGGCGAGCTTGACGCGCTGTCGAACCGTTTCGCCAATGCCTGCGCCGATGCCGGCCTGAAACCGGGGGACCGGCTTCTTATCGTCATGCTGGACAGGCCGGAGTTGATCTATGCCTATCTCGGCGCGATCAAGGCCGGGGTGGTTCCTGTCGCCTTCAACGTGCGGGCGTCCGCCCGCGACCTGGCCTATGTGATCGAAGACAGCGCATGCGGCATGCTGCTGCTCGACGGGCGTTTTCTGCCTTTGTATGAGGAGGCCGTCGCCGGTCTGGAACGCCGGCCCCGTGTCGTGGTGTCCGATCGCGACGTCCCGGGATATGACAGTCTTGCGCAGCTGATGAAGGGGATGCCGGACGCATTCGAGGCCGTGCAGGCCGATCCGGACGATATGGCGTTCTGGATGTACACGTCGGGTACGACCGGTGCGCCAAAGGGAACCGTTCATAAACATGCCGCGGTCCTGACGGCCGACCACTATCTGGGCGAGGTCCTTGGTGTGGGACCCGGCGACCGGCTGTTTTGCAGTTCAAAACTTTTTTTCGCCTTTGCCCTCGGGCATTGCTTCTTCGGCGCCCTGCGCCTTGGGGCTGCGGCGATTCTGCATGAAGGGTGGCCGTCTTCGGATGTGATCGTGCAGATCGTGGAACGGCACCGACCGACGGTGATGTTCAGCGTTCCGACCTTCTATCGAAACCTTTTGCAGGACGGGGCGGCGGCCAGCGACGCCTTTCGCGCCGTTCGTCATTTTGTCGCTTCGGGCGAGAAATTGCCTGCCAAGCTGTTCGACCGTTGGGAGCGGGTCAACGGAAGGCGCATCATGGAGGCCATCGGGGCGACCGAAACGATCTTCCTTTTCCTTGCCAATCGTCCGGAAGATCCCTTGCCGGGATCATGCGGACGTCCGACGCCGGGCACCGAGGTCAGGCTGGTTGCCGGTGATATGGGGGAAATCACCGAACCGGGCGTTCCCGGCGTATTGTGGGTCCGCATGGGAAGCATCGCAAAGGGCTACTGGAACAACGACGAGAAGACCGGAGAGGTCTTTGTCGATGGCTGGTACTGCACACGTGACATGTTCGCCATGGATGAAGACGGATACTTCCACCATCAGGGCCGTTCCGACGATATGCTCAAGATATCGGGCCAGTGGGTCAGCCCTTCGGAAATCGAGGAAGAGGTCATGCTGCACCCGGGCGTTGCCGACGCCGCCGTTGTCGGCGTGCCAAACAGCGATGGCCTGATCCGCCTGTCGCTGTTTATGGTGCCTTCCGACCATGACGCCGACCAGACGGCCCTCGCGGCGGAAGTTCAGGAACACCTCACCGCAACCTTGTCTATCTACAAGTGCCCGCGTCGGGTGTTTCCCCTTGATGAACTGCCACGAACAGTGACCGGAAAGGTGCAGCGTTTTCTCCTGCGGCAATTGGCCGCGGATCAGATGGGGGTCGGAAATTGAGGTTTCGGACGATCCTTGCGCCTGCCGTCGTTCTTGCTGCTGTTCTGGCGACGGCTCATCCCGTTCGGGCCGATTTTGCCAGGGGGCTGGCGGCCTTGCAGCGCGGCGAATACCCTTTGGCCCTGAAGGAATTGCTGCCTGATGCGCAAGGCGGAAACCCGCGCGCCCAGTACGAGATAGGCAGGATGTATCGTTATGGGTGGGGGGTCGAACCCAACGCGCCCGAATCGGCGCGCTGGTTTTCGATGGCTGCCGCGCAAGGGGTGATCGCCGCCGCCTACGAACTGGCGTGGATGTACCACATGGGGGATGGGGTGCGTCCCGACGCCCGCCGTGCGGCGGAACTTTTCGGTCTGGGCGCGGATGCCGGCCATGGATTGTCGACCCATTATCTGGGCATTCTACGCTATGAGGGGCGTGGTGTTCCGCGTGATTTCGCAATGGCCGCCCGGTTGTTCGCCACCGCGGCCGATCTTGGCGTCGCCGCATCTTTCATCGATCTCGGGCTTTTGTACCATCGTGGTGAGGGGGTGACGGCGGACAGTATCCGCGCAACCAGACTGTTCCGGATGGGCGCCGATCTCGGCGATGGGCGGGGGATGCTTATCCTCGGCGGCGCTTACGCGCGCGGCGAAGGCGTCATGGAAGACCCGGCGGAGGCCTACTTCTGGTACGGGCTGGCCATTGGACACGGCGCGCCTGACGTGCGGAACCGGGCGGAACAACAGCGCCGTGATATCGCATCGGCCCTGAGCGCGGATGAACGCCGCTTCATGGATGCAAGAATCGCCAGCTGGGAACCGGCCAAAATTTCACCATCACCACAAACGCCATCCCGATAAGTTTTACCTGTCAGGACCTGGGGTCAACGGTGACGGTAATCGGCTCCATGCTTTCAACGATGCAAGTCAGGACGTCACCGGGGGCCACCGCGCCGACGCCGGCCGGCGTTCCGGTGAATACCAGATCGCCGGGCATAAGCGCATCGTAACCGGCAAGGTGTTCAAGGACCTCCTCGACACCCCAGATCATCTGGGAAAGGGTCCCGCGTTGGCGTTCTTCGCCGTTGACGGAAAGTGAAATTGCCCGATCGCCCGGCTGGCCAAAGGCGGAAACGGGAAGGATGGGTCCGATTGGCGCCGCGCCTATGAAAGATTTTCCGGTTGTCCATGGGCGGGCCAGTTTCTTCGCCTCGGCCTGCACATCGCGTCGGGTGAAATCGATGCCGACCGCAAATCCAAAAACGGAAACACCCTTACCGTCCGGCCCCGGCCCAAGGGCGGCGACCAGTTCCACTTCGTGGTGCAGGTCCGATGTGGCCAGTGGATAGGTCACCCGCACGGACCAGCCACCTTCCCCACCCCGGCTGCATGGCGCCAGCGCCCAGGCTGTTTTTGCAAAAAAGAACGGCGGTTCGCGGTCCGGGTCGGCGCCCATTTCGCGCGCGTGTTCAGCGTAATTGCGGCCGACGCAGAAAATCCGGGCAACGGGAAAGCGACGCTCGTCGCCAATGATTGCGACGGTTGGCCTTTCTGCGGGGGGAAACGGGAAGTCCATGTGCGGCCTCATTTATCATTTGCGATTTTGTGGCATCCGATACACCAGTATGGGGCTTGCGTACAGATCGTTGGCGCGCTTCTCGCTCTCCGCCGTCCAGCCGGTCATGGCGAATGTGTGGCTGACGACGACCGATCCGTCCCTTAGCTCCCGTTCAAGCTTCGGCTTCAGGCGTTCCATGACAGTACGGCCCAGATAGCACACAACGATATCCGCATCTGCCAGATCCGCCCCCAGAAAGTCGGCATGGCGCACGATCAGGTTTTCTGGCCCGGACAGTGCGCGGCGGATGTGGATGAACAGCCACGGAAGGGGGGAAAGTTCATAGGCGATGACAGTGCTCTTGGGAAAACGGCGGGCCAGTGGAAAGGCGAGACTTCCCCATCCCGCCCCAAGTTCGCAGATGACGTCCCCGCCGACGGGGGGGATGGTATCGATCAGCGCCCGCCGGACCTTCGGTGATGTCGGTGTTGGCGGCGCGCCGGTTCTTATCGTGTAGACAAGGACCACCGCGATCGCCAAAAGCGCAAGGGACAGGGCGAAAAGTTCGGCGGTCATCCGGTGGGCTCCTTCCTCGTGCCGGGGGCGAATGCCTTGCTGGACATGATGGGGCACAATTCCTATGGTTTCAAAGTGTTCCACATGTGCGCAGAAGGATTCCGTGAAACGATTCCCCAAACCAGCCCCGAAGCCCGACGAAGCGGGCGCAGGTCGTCGCGCCAGAGAGGACGGGGACATCGACTTCGGGATTCTTCCTGAACTCGTCGGATATCACATCCGTCGCGCCCAGGTCGCCGTCTTCGGTGATTTCGCGACGGCCATGGCGGACAGGCAGATCACCCCCGGCCAATTTGGCATTTTGGAACTGGTTGGTAAAAATCCGGGCCTGAGTCAATCCGCGCTTGCCCGCGCTGTCGGCGTCGAGCGATCGACCATGGTGGCGGTTATCAACGATCTTGAGCAGCGGGATTTCATACGGCGGGAACCCTCAACCGTGGATCGGCGCTCCCATGCGATCGTTCTGACCCGTGAAGGCGGAAAAACGCTGCTGGTTCTGGAGCGGATCGTCCGGGAACACGATCAAAGGGTCTCCGGCCACCTTTCAAAGAAGGAAAAGGGCCTCCTGATTGGTCTTATCAATGGTCTGATACCGGGCGGGCGACAGGCCTGAATCCGGGTGCGTCCCGCGCGGCCTTGACAGAAGGCCATTTTCAAACAATTCATGGTAGCGGTAGATTCGGCGAGATATCTCCGTTTAACCGACTGTTAAGTGATATGGTCTGATAATCGGGAATTGGCTACGCGGTTTCTCGTATCCAGTCCTGCCGCCGTCATGTGACGGCGGAAGGTGTGATTTTGTCGGGGGTGTTCGATGTCCCTTCTGGGGTTGTTCAAACGCTCGAAAGGCGCACCAGCGGAGCAGTCGCCCTTTCACGGCCCAATTGACCCGAATTGGGAACGTGGCCCGGATGGGCGCTACCGAAAGCTGGCTCTGATTGATACCGATTCGGCGGCGCTGAAGGTCGGTGGCGTTTACGTCATCTGGCACGGCGGCGTCCGTCCTGAATGGGTTTGGGTCGGGGTATCTTCGGATGTGGGCGAGGCGCTGGAGCGCTGCCTGCGCGACAAGGAAATCAGTGAATATTCGGTGCACGGCGGCCTGTACGCCACCTGGTCGACGGTTCTGGAGCCCTACAGGAACGGGGTTGCCAAATATCTTGTGGAAACGATGGAGCCACGCGTCGAGAACCCCAACCTTGATCTCAGCGACGCCGTTTCGTCGATTGAGGTTCTGTTTCCGGGCGCGAAGAAATCGGATCCGGATGCCGTCTGACAGGGCGTTTCCTGCTTTCGGTTGATTTTCCTCACCCGGCGTTTTTCGCAACCAGCCTTGCAATGTCGGCCATGATGGCGTCGAGGTCGAAGTCCTTCGGCGTGTAAACGCCGGCCACACCCATTTCGATCAGGCGATCCTTGTCCTCGGACGGGATGATCCCGCCGATGACAACGGGAATATCGCTCCTTCCCGCAGACTTGAGGCCAGCAATCACTTCGGTGACGAGCGGGATATGCGATCCTGAAAGGATCGAAAGGCCGACCACATCGGCATTGTCCGCAACCGCCGCCTCGACGACCGCTGTCGGAGACAGACGGATACCTTCGTAGGATACATCCATACCGACTTCGCGGGCGCGCAGCGCGATCTGTTCCGCGCCGTTGGAATGCCCGTCGAGTCCCGG
>JAPHTL010000192.1 GCA_026193355.1 Rhodospirillales bacterium | reverse complement strand
CGCTTCAATACGGCGCGCGCCCGGTTGCCAGCCGCCGCCGCCTGTTTCGCCAATTCATCGGGCATCTTTCTCGGCCCCGCCTATTGCTTCGATGCGGTGCGCCCGGGCTGCGCCATCTATGGCGTCAATCCCACCCCTGACACCCCGAACCAGATGTCGCAAGTTGTTCATCTACAAGGAAAAATCGTCCAGACGCATGACGTTGACAGCCCGATGAGCGTTGGTTATGGTGCGACACACAGGATCGAAAAAAAGCGGAAAATCGCAACGGTTGCAGTGGGTTACGCGGATGGTTACCTGCGATCCCTGAGCAACAGGGGAACCGCCTACGTCGGCGATGTCCGTGCGCCAATTCTGGGGCGGGTATCCATGGACCTGATCACCATAGATGTCAGCGATGCCCCTGAGCGACTGATCAGGCCCGGTCATTTCGTCGACCTTATCGGCCCGCACAATCCGGTCGATGTGGTCGCAGAAAATGCAGGCACCATCGGTTACGAGATTCTCACCGGGCTCGGAGCGCGCTATCATAGGGATTACGTCGGCGGCGACGCCTGAGGCGACATGACAGGAACGGGGACGAATATCAGGCCATGAATTTCTTTCAACCCATCGGCCGAATCTTCCTCGGGTTTCTGGGGGCCGCAGGACGCCTGACCCTTTTCGCCATCACCGCGATAAGCCATTGCTTCCGCCCGCCCATCTATCCGCGCATCATCCTCCGCCAGATGGTTGAGATCGGTTATTTCTCGCTGCCGGTCGTCGGGCTGACCACACTGTTCACCGGCATGGTCCTGACGCTGCAAACCTACACCGGTTTTGCCCGCTTCTCGGCCGAAGGGGCGGTGGCCAACGTCGTCGTGCTGGGCATGACCCGGGAACTGGCCCCCGTTCTGGCGGGCCTGATGGTGGCCGGCCGAATCGGCGCCGCGATGGCGGCCGAGATCGGCACAATGCGGGTGACCGAACAGATCGACGCGCTGACCACCCTGTCCACCAACCCGTTCAAGTATCTGGTGGCACCGCGGCTGATCGCCGGGCTGACCATGCTGCCCCTGCTGGTGCTGGTCGGCGACGTCATCGGCATTTTCGGCGGCTATCTGGTCAGCGTCTACAAGCTCGGCTTCAATCCGTCGCTCTACCTGAAAAGCACATACAACTTCCTTGAGTTCATGGATGTCTTCTCCGGCCTCGTCAAGGCGGCGGTGTTCGGCGTACTGATCACCCTGATGGGCTGCTATCACGGGTATCATTCCCGTGGCGGGGCGCAGGGCGTCGGCGCTGCGACAACGAATGCCGTGGTTTCGGCCTCGATCCTGATCCTCTGTTTCGACTACATCCTTACCGAACTGTTCTTTGCAACATGACCGAGCAACAACCGAAAATAAGCCTGCGCGACGTCCACAAACGCTTCGGCCAGAAGGTGGTTCTGAACGGTGTCGACCTTGACGTCGGCGTAGGGGAATCGGTGGTGATCATCGGCGGGTCCGGAACCGGAAAGTCGGTGACACTGAAATGCATCCTCGGCCTGTTGACCCCTGAACAGGGCAGCGTCGAGGTGGATGGGCAACCCGTGATCGGCATGTCGGCCCGCGATCGTGAAGAGACCAACAAGAAGTTCGGCATGCTGTTTCAGGGTGGCGCGCTGTTCGACAGCCTGCCGGTATGGGAAAATGTCGCCTTCGGCCTGTTGGCTGAAAAACGGTGCACCCGCCACGAGGCGAAAGACATCGCCATCCAGAAGCTGGCGCAGGTCGGGCTGCCCGCCGAAGTCGGCGATCTGTCCCCCTCGGAGCTTTCCGGCGGTATGCAGAAACGCGTTGGTCTGGCCCGCGCCATCGCCACGGACCCCGAAATCATCTTTTTCGACGAACCGACCACCGGGCTTGACCCGATCATGGCCGATGTCATCAACGAGCTGATCAAGAAGTGTGTGCGCGAACTGGGCGCCACCGCCCTTTCCATCACCCACGACATGGCCAGCGCGCGCAAGATCGCCCACCGTATCGCCATGCTCTACGATGGCAAGATCATCTGGCAGGGAACGCCCGACGAGATCGACAATTCCGGCAATCCCTTTGTTGAGCAGTTCATCCACGGCCGGGCTGAAGGGCCGATCACGATGGCGGTCCGGAAGTGACGTTTTGGCGCACTGCCGGAACATCCCGGTTTCCTGACGCTTAAAAGGAGCCAGATCAGGTGGCCCGCAAATCAACGACCTACGTTTGCCAGCAGTGCGGGGCCAGTTCACCCAAATGGTCCGGGCGTTGCGATGCGTGCGGCTCTTGGAACACCCTTTCAGAGGAAGCGCAGGCGGATTCTCCGCCAAAGGGGCTGGGAAAAGGCAAGGGGCGGAAAATCGACTTTGTCGGCCTCAAGGGCGGCGAAGCCCCCGTGCCACGCAGGATATCGGGAATATCCGAATTCGATCGCGTGTGCGGTGGCGGCATGGTTCCCGGCTCGGCCCTGTTGGTCGGCGGCGATCCGGGCATTGGTAAATCCACAATCCTGTTGCAGGTGACCGGCGCGCTGTCCAAGGGGTATCGCTGCGCCTACATCTCCGGCGAGGAAGCCATTGATCAGGTTCGCATGCGCGCGACCCGCCTCGGCATTTCCGGGGCCAGCGTTGAACTGGCGGCCGCCACGAACGTTCGCGACATTATCTCCAGCCTCGATACAGCCGACACGCCGGAAGTCGTGGTCATCGACTCGATCCAGACGATGTTCGTCGATGCGCTGGATTCCGCGCCGGGAACCGTAGCCCAGGTCAGGACATCCGCGCAGGAATTGATCCGCCTGGCGAAACGGCGCGGGTTTTCGCTCGTTCTGGTCGGCCATGTCACCAAGGAGGGCCTGATCGCCGGTCCGCGCGTACTGGAACATATGGTCGATACGGTCCTCTATTTCGAGGGCGACCGCGGGCATCAGTTCCGTATCCTGCGCGCCGTCAAGAACCGCTTCGGCCCGACCGACGAGATCGGCGTCTTCGAAATGACGGATGGCGGCCTGATGGAGGTCGCCAATCCATCCGCCCTGTTCCTCGCCGACCATCGCGACGACGTTTCCGGATCCTGCGTTTTTGCGGGGATGGAGGGTAGTCGCCCCATGCTGGTCGAAATCCAGTCCCTGCTTGCCCCCTCGCCCATGGCGACGCCGCGCCGCGCCGTCGTCGGCTGGGACAGCGCCCGGCTTGCGATGGTGATGGCGGTTCTGGAAACACGATGCGGCATTCAGCTTTCAGGGAACGATGTCTACCTGAACGTGGCCGGCGGTTTGCGCGTATCCGAACCGGCCGCCGATCTTGCGGTGGCGGCGGCGCTGATCTCTTCGCTTCAGGAAGCGCCAATCTCCCAAGGAACGGTGGTTTTCGGCGAAATCGGTCTTTCGGGTGAAATCCGCCCCGTCGGTCAGACGGAAGCGCGGCTCAAGGAAGCCCTGAAACTGGGATTCAAGCGGGCGATCATCCCGGATCGCAGAAGAGCAAGCAACCAAAGCAGAAAAGGCATAGGCGAAAGCGGCCTGGACGTGATAGAAATCGGCCACCTCCGAGACCTGCCGGATGTATTCGGAAGCGCCGCGCAAGATGCGCGCGCCCCACAGGCGGGACGGTGAAAAGCCTTCACGAACCGGCGCGGATATGGAAAGCCTACCGATCAACATCCTGGATCTGGGCATCGTCGTATTTTTCATACTGGCGGCGCTGATTGGCCTGTCTCTCGGCTTTGTCCGGGGTGGACTGTTCGTCGTCTCATGGACGGGCTCGATGCTCGTCACCCTTTATGGATTCCCCTATGCGCGACCCTATGCCCGCGATCTGATCGAAACGCCGTGGATTGCCGATGTGGCCGCCGGCGTAGCGGTGTTTCTCGGCACCCTTGTCGTTTTCACCCTGATCAGTTCGCTGATCGGATCGTGGGTCCGTGACAGTCGTCTCAATGCGCTTGACCGTTCACTTGGGATGCTTGCGGGAATTCTGACTGCCGGGTTGATTGTCGCCGCCGTTTTCGGGGCCATCGAATCCGTGTGGAAACCAAGGGAACAACCGCCGTGGATGGCCGATGCCAAAAGCCTGCCGCTGTTCCGCGAGGCGTCCGCCGCGTTGATGTCGTTGATACCAAAGGACGCGACGTCAAGCGGCACGGATCTTCTCAAGGGGATTGAGGACAAGGCACGTGACGCGCTGGAACAGGAAGGCAAGGATACGTTCCAAAGGATGCTGAACCCCAGACCGCAGGGAAGCGAAGGGGCGCAGGGCGCAGAGGGATACAGTGATACGGAACGCAAGAGTCTGGAACGATTGATCGAGGGCGGAAACCGGTGACAGCCGACAACGGAACGAACGGAGCAAAGATGGCAACGACCAATCCTTACGACGATGACCATCTGCATGAGGAATGTGGAATTTTCGGCGTCTTCGGCCATCAGGATGCGAGCGCGCACACCGCGCTGGGCCTGCATGCCCTGCAACACCGGGGACAGGAGGCCGCGGGCATTGTCTCGGCCAACAAGGGGCAGTTTCATGCGCACAGGGCGCTTGGCCTGGTCGGCGATAACTTCAGCGATGAATCCGTAATCGGACAGCTTCCTGGCACACGCGCCATCGGCCACGTTCGGTATTCAACCAGCGGCGGCACCGTTCTGCGCAATGTTCAGCCCCTGTTCGCCGAATTCGCCTTCGGCGGTCTCGCCATCGGTCACAACGGCAACCTGACCAACAGCCACACCCTTCGATCGAGCCTCGTCAAGAAGGGATGCAT
>JAPHTL010000344.1 GCA_026193355.1 Rhodospirillales bacterium | reverse complement strand
TGTTTTCCGGGAGCATGGTGATCAGCTTTGCGGCTTCACGCGAACATAACCGCCCCGGAGCGAGCGGCGCGGTGATCGGTGTCGTCAATATGATGGTGATGGCGTCGGGGGCCACCTTCCAGCCATTGATCGGCTGGATTCTGGACCTCAATTGGGATGGCGCAATGTTGGATGGCGCGCGGGTCTATTCCGTGGCGGCCTACCATACGGCTTTCCTGACCCTTCTGGCCTGTGGGGTTACCGCTTTCGTATCGGCTGTTCTGGTGCGTGAAACCTTCTGCCGTCAGGTGGTGCGCAATAACGCCATGGTGGGCGGGAAGGATCAGCCCGGGATTTGATCGTGGTCAAACATTTTTAAATGCGGGCGGCATACTGTCGCCCGTTTTCAAGTCACAAGGTAAAGTTGGATATGATCGAAATAGGCGGCATCTCTTTCCCGTTTCATATCGTCCCGGCCTTGGTGTTCGGTCCTTTTGTGGTGGCCATCTTTTTCAAGTTCGGGGTCAAGGGAGTGAAAGGTCTGCCGTCGGAAATAATCGCGAAGTGGAAATCCAACAAGGCCGAATACTACGAAGCACGCAAGCGGCGCGGCTTCGTCTGACGACCAGCCCCAGATAACGAACCCCGACTTCATTCAACCCGTGTGTTGCTACGCGGCGTATCTGGATTTTGCATCCTGTGCGGCGGCGGCTTCCTCGGCCGAATAGGCCTTGCCGGACCACAGCATCTCGTAGGCGATTTCCTCGTTACCGTTTTCGCACAACTCCAGAACTTCGGCGAACAGGGGCTGGAAGGTGTCGCTTCTGTGTGATTCCTCGTGCTCATTGAACGAACGCCAGAAGGTGATGATCAGCGCTTCGCGGCCCTTCATCGGGCTTTCGACCGCCTGCCCGATGGTGCTTCCCTCGTTGGATACGGCGCCGCTGTTCAACATGACAAAACCTCCAATGAAACCGGTTTCCGAATGGTAGGTCTTGACGTTTTCACACAGCATCGCGACCCGCTCCTGAAGGTCGTCGACATCGTATCCGGGTTTGATGATCACACGGTTCACGGTGACCACGCCATCATCGGGAAAGCCGGGAATAAAGCCTGACATCTTTTTGTCCTCTCAAATGCGCCCAAACAATAAACTGGCAATACTTGATATGGTTGGTCGGAAATAGATTTCAAGGAAAGGTGATGATTGATGAAAATCATGGGTTGTCGGTAAATGCCCATGTTCTATGGCGCGGCTGGCGGACACATGGTATTCCGTCCGCTTGGTAAAACGGTTTGCATTGAAAGAGACTTGATGGTTGCGTTTGGTTTGAGGTCGCTTCTGGTTATGACGCTTGCGCTATGGTCATGGGGTGCGGTTGCGGCCGAGTGGGAATACGACGAGCAGAATGCCGGGTACATCAATATGGTTTGCGCCGGTTGCCACGGTGAGTATGGCCAGGGCGGTGGCGGCGGTGAGTATCCGCGGATCGCTGGCCTGCCTGAGGCGTACATCGCCGCCCAGCTTCGCCTTTTCAAAGACCAAAAGCGGGTCAATCTTCCGATGATCCCCTTCACCAAGGAACGTGAGCTGCCCGAGCCGGATCTCCGTGACATATCCCGATACCTCTCTGGTATCCAGTTGCGAAACCAGTTCCCGCCCACGGATACGGTCATGGATGGACTTGAACGCCTGAAGCAGGCGAAACAGGTCGTGCAGATTCCCCGCTATGAAGGGGATATTGATGCAGGCAAAGGGATTTACCGCGCCGATTGCCGTGAATGTCACGGCAATGACGGCATGGGCAAGAAAGACGCACCGCAGCTTGCCGGGCAGTTTTCCGGATATCTGCTCAAGCAGATGAAGGAGTTCGTTGCCGGGCGCCGCAAGCACGAATACACCGAGGAAATGTTCAGTGATTTGACGGATGAGGATTATGCCAACCTGCTGGCTTACCTCTCCATCCTCGACGACTAGGCGTACGGCGTCTGCGCCTTTGGCCTTTGCCGAAGCCGCCGATCGGTCTAAGAAGGTCGCATGATAGATCTTTATCCGATGATCTGGCCGGTGATCCGGGCCATTGATCCAGAAAAGGCGCATGGCATGGCCATTGCCGCGCTCAAGGCCGGAATAGTTCCGCGCCTTTGCGGCGGCGATGACCCGATTCTGCGAACGGAAGCCTGGGGTCTCAGCTTCCCCAATCCTGTCGGGATGGCCGCCGGGTTCGACAAGAATGGCGAGGTCGCCGATGCGCTGCTCGGGCAGGGGTTCGGCCATGTCGAGATCGGTAGCGTCACGCCGAAGCCTCAACCGGGAAACCCGAAACCCCGGATGTTCCGCCTGATTGATGATCGCGCCTTGATCAACCGCATGGGGTTCAACAGCGCCGGGGCCGATGTCGTGGCCCGCAATCTGGCAGGCCGCGCAGCGAAGGAACAACGCCGCGGGATTGTTGGCGTCAACCTCGGCAAGAACAAGACAAGCACCGACGCAGCCGCCGATTACGTTGCAGGCGTGGAAAAACTTGCGCCACTTGCCGATTACCTGGTGGTCAATGTGTCATCGCCCAATACGCCCGGCCTTCGCGCCCTTCAGGGGCGGGCGGAACTGGAAACCCTGCTGGCATCCGTTAAGGAGGCGCTGGGCAGGACGGTCCCTGATAGTGCGCCACCGTTGCTTCTGAAAATCGCGCCGGACCTGACGGATGACGACAAGGCGGACATTGCCGCCGTCGTGCTGGACCTTGGCATAGACGGGTTGATCGCCACCAATACCACCATTGATCGGCCCTCCGACCTGCGCTCGCCACACAGGAACGAGACCGGCGGGCTTTCGGGCGTACCGCTGATGGGGCCATCAACTGGTGTTTTGTCTGACATCTACCGCCTGACCGGCGGGCGTATCCCTATTGTTGGTGTCGGCGGCATCGCATCGGGCCGCGACGCCTACGCCAAGATCCGGGCGGGGGCAACGATGGTGCAGTTCTATTCAGCAATGGTTTATGCCGGACCGGGCCTTGTTGTACGCATCAATCGGGATCTGGCGGCATTGCTCAAGGCAGATGGTTTCGCTTCGGTCGCCGATGCCGTGGGCGCAGACCATCGCGGAGGTGATGGAGGCGGATCGTGAATATTGCCCGTCTGCTGTCGCGCGCTGCCGCCATGTGGCCGGAGAATCCGGCCCTGACCCTCGGCGCGCAGGAACACGCGACATATAGGCAACTGGCGGCCGATACGGCTGTTCGCGCTTCCAACCTTGTTTCCAGGCTGGGCCTTCACTCCGGTGATCGTGTCGCCCTGTTCATGAAGAACATTCCGGAGTATATCGAAGCTCTTTACGCCTGTTGGCACGCCGGGCTGGCCGCTGTCCCCATCAACGCCAAACTTCATCCTGCGGAACTTGCCTATATCCTTGAGGATAGTGCTGCTGCGGCCTGTTTCGTATCAAGCGATCTGTCTGATGCTGCGAAATCTATCCTTGATGGCCTTTCCAGCCAGCCACGTCTTGTCGTCGTAGGAAGCCCGGAATGGCGCGCTTTGGGCGAAGGAAGTCCAGTCCCCATTGTTGAAGCGGCCCGGGATGATCTCGCCTGGCTTTTCTATACGAGCGGGACGACCGGGCGTCCGAAGGGGGCGATGCTGACCCATGGGAACCTGATGTCCATGACGCTCGGGTATTTCGCCGATGTCGACAGCGTGGCACCCGGCGACTGCATTATCCACGCGGCGCCGCTGTCACATGGCTCCGGGATGTACAACTTCCCCCATGTGATGCAGGGGGCAAATCAGGTGATGCCGGAAAGCGGACAGTTTGATCCGGCAGAAGTGTTCGATCTGATCGCCGTGCACCGCGGCGTATCGTTCTTCGCTGCGCCGACCATGGTCAAACGCCTGATCGAACATCCAGCAGCCGCCACTGCTAATACAGGGAATCTCAAGACCATCATTTATGGCGGTGGCCCCATGTATGTCGCGGATCTGAAGCGGGCAATGGCGGTTCTTGGCCCGAAACTGGCCCAGATCTACGGTCAGGGTGAGAGCCCGATGACCATTACGGCGCTGAGCAAGGCCCAGCATGAACGGGCTGCTTCGATGGGAAACGACAAGCGGCTGGCCTCCGTCGGCGCGGTATTCGGGCATATCGATGTCTGCGTTGTCGATGATACAGGTCATCCCGTCACGTCGGGCGGCGGGGCAGGAGAGGTTTGCGTCCGTGGCGATACGGTGATGAAGGGGTATTGGGGAAAACCGGAGGCAACTGAGGAAGCCGTTCGCGATGGTTGGCTCCACACCGGGGATGTAGGCTGCTTCGACGACGATGGTTTCCTCACCCTGATGGATCGGTCGAAGGACGTGATTATCAGCGGCGGCAGCAATATTTATCCGCGCGAGGTGGAGGAGGTTCTGCTTCGTCATGAAGGGGTCGCCGAAGTTTCCGTCGTTGGGCGCGCACATCCGGAGTGGGGCGAGGAAGTGGTGGCTTTTGTTGTCACCGCGACAGGTGCTTCGGTGACGGAGGCGGAACTGGACGCCCTTTGTCTTTCCGCCATCGCACGTTTCAAACGACCGAAGACCTATCGCTTTATCGAATCCCTGCCCAAGAACAACTATGGGAAAATCCTGAAAACCGAACTCCGTGCACTGTTGGCTGCACAGAACCCTTAAGGCCGGGTCGAAAAAAAGGCCGCATGGTCAGTGAAGACCATGCGGCTAGGAAACTGCGTCCTGAGGACATCTAGGAGGAAACAAGGCCCGAGCAATCTGCGAATCTCACTTCATGCTCGGGACAGCTAAACCTTATTAATTCCAAAGAGCATAGTCAACTAAAAAAGTCAGGTATTTTCGCGCCC
>JAPHTL010000349.1 GCA_026193355.1 Rhodospirillales bacterium | reverse complement strand
GAAGTCCCGCACCGTATGCCCGTGATTGAGCGGCCCGTGGCCGTGGCCCAGTCCGGGCGCGGTGCGGATCGCTTCGCGCACATAGGCGCGGGCGCGGGCGACGGCGTCCGGAACGTTCATGCCCTGCGCGATTCCGGCAGCGATGGCGGATGCGGTTGTGCATCCCGTCCCGTGGGTGTGAACCGTGTCGATGCGTACATCCTCGAAGCGCACGGTCCCCTCATCGGTGACCAGCAAATCGACGAGAGCATCCCCCGCCAGATGTCCCCCTTTCAGCAACACGGATCCCGCGCCAAGCGCCCGCAGGGCTGCAGCGGCCTGTCCCATCTGTGCTTCATCGCGGACGGTCAGGCCGGTCAGCGCTTCGGCTTCAGGCAGATTCGGGGTCAACACTGCCGCCATGGGAATCAATCGTTCCTTAAGGGCGGTGACGGCGCGGGATTCCAGAAGGGCGTGGCCGCCCTTCGCGACCATGACCGGATCAAGGACAAGGGGAATGCCCGGCGCCTTGCCTTCCAGCGCATCGGCAACAGCGTCGATAACCTCTGGCCGATGCAGCATGCCGATCTTGATCGCATCCGCGCCGATATCGTCGAGAACCACCTCGATCTGCTGGGTGATGAATTCCGGCGGAACTTCATGGATGGCGAATACGCCCTGGGTGTTCTGGGCCGTCAGCGCGGTAATCGCCGTCATGGCGTAGCCGCCCAGCGCCGTCACGGCCTTGATGTCGGCCTGGATGCCCGCGCCGCCGCCGGAATCCGATCCGGCGATGATGAGGACACGCCCGCCCATGGAAGCCTTTTGACCCCCCATGCGCCTAGCGGGAAACCCGTTCCATCTCAGCGACGATATCGGCGACAACACCGGAAACCATTGCCTCGTCCTCGCCCTCGGCCATGACCCTGACAAGGGGTTCGGTGCCCGATTTTCTGATCAGCAGCCTTCCTCTATCACCGAGACGGGCCTCGGCATCGGCAATGGCCTTGATGACCGACTCCGCATCCAGTGGAGGTACGCCGTCATAACGGACATTCCGCAGAATCTGGGGAAACGGCTCGAACACACGGCACGATTCACTGGCCGTTCGTCCTGACTTGACGATAACAGAGATTATTTGCAGGGCCGCGATCAGCCCATCGCCGGTGGTGGCGTAATCACTGAGGATAATGTGGCCGGACTGTTCGCCGCCGACATTGAAATCGCCGTTCCGCATCCGCTCAACAACATAGCGATCGCCGACCGCCGTGCGCTCAAGCGAAAGACCCTTGCCTTGCAGATAGCGTTCAAGCCCAAGATTCGACATGACGGTGGAAACAAGTCCCCCGCCCCTCAGCATCCCCTGTTCCGCCCAATAACCGGCAATCGTCCCCATCAACTGGTCGCCGTCCAGCAGCGCGCCGCTTTCGTCGGCGATCAATACACGGTCGGCATCACCATCCAGCGCGATCCCGAGGTCCGCGCCGTGGGCGATCACCTGTTCGCACATGTAATCGGTCTTGGTGGAGCCGCAATCGGCATTGATGTTGAAGCCGTCCGGCTTGACGCCAACCGGCACCACCTCGGCCCCCAGTTCCCACAGGACCTCCGGCGCAACCTTGTAGGCCGCACCGTTGGCGCAATCGACAACGATCTTCAGGCCTTCAAGGCTCATTCCCTTGGGGAAGGTCTGCTTGACGAATTCGGTATAACGGCCCTGCGCATCGTCAAGGCGCATCGCGCGGCCAAGCTTTTCCGAAGGCGCAAGATCACTCGTCATGTCGCTGTCAATGCGGGCCTCGATATCGGCTTCCGCCTCGTCCGACAGCTTGAAGCCATCCGGCCCGAACAGCTTGATCCCGTTGTCGTGATAGGGATTGTGCGAGGCCGATATCATCACGCCAAGATCGGCGCGCAGGGACCGGGTGAGCATGCCGATGGCCGGTGTCGGCATCGGCCCGACGAGAATGACGTTCATCCCCATCGAAGTGAACCCGGCGGTAAGCGCAGGTTCAAGCATATAGCCCGAAAGGCGCGTATCCTTTCCGATCACCACACGATGGCGATGGTCGCCACGAATAAAGTGCCGGCCTGCCGCCATCCCAACCTTGAGCGCGGTCTCCGCGGTCATCGGCTCGGAATTGGCCTTGCCCCTGATGCCATCGGTGCCAAAAAGCTTGCGCGTCATATCGCCTCGCAACCAAAAAACGGTTTCAAAGATTTATACCCCTGCCCGCCAAAGGTCCACTATATGTCGGCAATCGCCTGCCAAACGGCGACCGCCTGCCGGGTTTCCGCCACATCATGGACACGAAGAATGCGTGCGCCCCGCTCCAGCGCCGCCATGGCGGCGGCCAGCGATCCGGCAAGACGATCCTTCGGCGCTTCGTCACGGCTCAACGCCGCAATCATGCTCTTGCGCGAAACGCCGATCAGGACAGGACACCCAAGCCCACCGAAAACAGACAGGCCGGAAAGGAGTTCAAGATTGTCCTTCACCGTCTTGCCGAAACCGATGCCCGGATCGACGGCGATCCTGTCCCGTGGAATTCCCGCCGCCTCGCAGGTTACGACCGCACCATTGAGGAAGTCGTAAACGTCGGCAAGGACATCGTCATACTTCGGAGCCGCCTGCATCGTTCCCGGCTCCCCTTGCATGTGCATCAGGATCACTGGCGCACCGGAACGCACCGCCACCCCCAGGGATTCCGGATCGCCGCGCAGCGCCGTCACATCGTTGATGATGTCCGCCCCGGCCTCCAGCGCCGCGGCCATCACCCCGGCATGGCGCGTATCGATCGATATCCTTGCGCCACATCCATTAAGGCCTTCAATAACCGAAACAACACGCTGCAGTTCCTCGGCCACCGTGACCGGCTTTGCACCCGGGCGGGTCGATTCTCCACCGATATCGAGAATATCCGCCCCGGCTTCGACCAGTGCATGGCCATGTGCGATGGCCACCGCCGGATCAACGAAGTCACCGCCGTCGGAGAAACTGTCCGGTGTGACGTTGACGACCCCCATGACAGCCGGTCGGCCTGCGGGAAGCCCGGAAAGGGTTCGCAAGGGGGCCTTCAACCGCGCCATAACGCGTGCGGCATGCGCGCCTGCGTCCTCGCCTTCCGACCAGGCCCAGTCCAGAATATCGTCGGGGGTGGCCACGAATGAGCGAACCACTCCGTCGGCCCGCACAAGCAAACGGCATCGGTCAAAAAGGAGCTTCCCGCCGCGCGCCGCGCCAAGCGGTGCGATGTAAAACCGGTTTGCCGGGTTGTCATCATCACGCAGAAAGCCCCGCGGCAGGGCGGGGCTTTCTTCATTGTTCTGATACGTCATATCGTGACCGGCGGATCAGGCCTCGGGAAGAGGCTCTGTCCCGATACCACCGCTTTTGCCGTCCTTCGACTTGCTGCCCGTACTCGGAACGGAGGAACGACGGCCACCGGCCTTGGGCTTGTCGTCCGAAGAGTCGGAACGGTCGATCGTCTCGCCGCGAAGCAGCGCATCGATGTCCCCACCACTCAGCGATTCGTATTCAAGCAAGCCCTGAGCCAGCGTTTCCATATCATCCTTGTGTTCGGTCAGAATTCTGCGCGCTTCGGCCTCGGCCTCATTGATCAGGCGCAGCACCTCGCTGTCGATCAACTCGCTGGTGGCGTCGGAAACGCTCTTGTGCTGGGTCACCGAATGGCCGAGGAAAACCTCTTCCTGATTATCGGTGTAACGCAACGGCCCGAGTTTCTTGCTGAAACCGAATTCGGTGACCATCTTGCGGGCGATATCTGTCGCCTGCTTGATGTCGTTTCCAGCGCCCGTCGTGACGTTATCCGCCCCGAAAACAATCTCCTCGGCGGCGCGTCCACCGAACATGATCGCAAGCCGCGATGTCAGCTGAATCTTCGACATGCTGAGCTGATCACGCTCCGGCAGCGACATGGTCAGCCCAAGGGCGCGGCCACGGGGGATGATCGTGACCTTGTGAAGCGGGTCCGCCTTCGGCACATGCAGCGTCACGATGGCGTGGCCAGCCTCGTGGTAGGCCGTCAGTTTCTTTTCGTCTTCGCTCATGACCATGGAGCGGCGTTCCGCGCCCATCATCACCTTGTCCTTGGCGTCTTCAAGTTCGCTCATGGTGACGAAGCGCTTGCTGCGACGTGCGGCGAGAAGGGCCGCCTCGTTCACCAGATTGGCAAGGTCGGCGCCTGAGAATCCGGGGGTGCCACGGGCGATAACCTTGGCGTCCACATCGGGGG
>JAPHTL010000080.1 GCA_026193355.1 Rhodospirillales bacterium | reverse complement strand
TCGCTGGCGGATCCCACGGGGTGGTGATGGTGCCCTTCACGCGCGCTGCGGTTCCGGTGGTCGATCTGGAATCCGGGGTTCTGACGATCGATCCGCCCCCCGGCCTTCTGGAGCCGGCAGAGCCGGAGCCGAAGGAAGGAAACGAAGGATGAGCGCGACGGCGGGGTGGACAGCGACAGTGCTGACCCTGTTTCCGGAAATGTTCCCGGGGCCGCTTGGCGCATCGTTGCCCGGAAAGGCGCTTGATGATGGCGCCTGGGCGCTGGAAACGGTGGACATTCGCGACTTTGCGCGCGATAAACACCGCACCGTGGACGACAGCCCTTTTGGCGGTGGCGCCGGAATGGTGATGCGGGCCGATGTATTGGATGCGGCGATCGGGGCGGCAATGGCTGCGAACCCTGACGCGACGCTGATTTACCTCTCGCCCCGCGGTCGACGGTTCGACCAGCCAAGGGCGCGTGAACTGGCCGCAGGCAGTGGCGTTATCCTGCTGTGCGGACGGTACGAAGGGGTCGATGAGCGGATCCTCGATGAACGTCGTATCGAGGAGGTCAGTATCGGCGATTTCGTCCTCTCGGGGGGCGAACCGGCCGCGATGATCCTGATCGACGCATGCGTCCGGCTTTTGCCGGGTGTGGTCGGCAAGGAAGAATCGCTGACCGAAGAGAGTTTCGAGCGGGGTTTGCTGGAATACCCCCATTATACCCGCCCCCAGGAATGGAATGGGCGGGCGGTGCCGGAGGTTCTGACCTCGGGTCACCACGAAAAGGTACGCGCCTGGCGTCAGGAACAGGCGGAACGGGTAACGAAGGAACGGCGGCCGGACCTCTGGGACCGGTACGTGAAGAGCAGGAAACAGGATGCCGGACCCGGCAGCGCAGGCTGACGGTCCCGGATCGGAAATTGGCAAGGAACGAGGTGAGTTATGAATATCATTCAAGAGCTTGAGCAGGAGCAGATCGCCAAGCTGTCGGAGAATCGCGAGATTCCCGCTTTCGCATCGGGTGACACCGTGAAGGTGCACGTGAAGGTCATCGAAGGTGAGCGTGAGCGTATCCAGGTGTTCGAAGGCGTGTGCATCGCGCGCAAGAACGCTGGCCTGAACTCGTCGTTCACGGTTCGCAAGCTGTCGTTCGGTGAAGGCGTGGAGCGTGTTTTCCCGCTCTATTCCCCGAACGTGGCCAAGGTCGATGTGGTTCGTCGTGGCGATGTCCGACGTGCGAAGCTCTATTACCTGCGTGGTCGCACCGGCAAGTCCGCACGTATCGCGGAAAAGACCGATGGTTTCTCGGGCAAGCTGACGACCGGCGAAATGCTGGCCGCCAAGGAAGAAAAAGCCGCTATGAAAAAGGCCGCCAAGGCCAATGCGGGCAAGAAGGCCAACGCCGAAAACGGCGAGGCCTGATAGCGGACTGGATCGATATGCCGGGGGGCGCGTTCGTCCCCCGGTTTCTTGTCCGCCCGCCGGTTCGGCCGTGTGACCTGTCTTCCCCGGCCGATCGATAAACTGGGGTAGGGAGCGCCGACGACATGGCCAACGACACGGCAAAGCCGAAGACTCTGTTCGAAAAGATCTGGGACAACCATCTGGTTGAGGTTCAGCAGGACGGCACCTGTCTGATCTATATCGATCGCCACCTCGTGCATGAAGTGACCAGCCCGCAGGCCTTCGAAGGCCTGCGCACCGCGAAGCGCGCTGTCCGTCATGCCGATATGACGCTGGCCGTCGCCGATCACAACGTGCCGACCACGGATCGTTCCAAGGGTATCGAGAACGAGGAAAGCCGTATTCAGATTGAAGCCCTTGAGTCCAACATCAAGGATTTCGGCGTTCCCTATTTCGGCATGGACGACATCCGTCAGGGCGTGGTCCATATCGTCGGCCCCGAACAGGGTTTCACCCTTCCCGGCATGACCATCGTTTGCGGCGACAGCCACACCGCCACCCACGGGGCGTTCGGGTCGCTCGCCTTCGGTATTGGCACGTCCGAGGTCGAACACGTTCTGGCCACCCAGACCCTGCTTCAGTCTCCGCCACGGACCATGCGGGTCAACGTCACGGGCGCATTGCCTGCCGGCGTCACGGCGAAGGATCTCGTTTTGGCCCTGATCGGCCAGATTGGCACCGCGGGCGGCACCGGATGCGTCATCGAATACGCCGGTGAAGCCATTCGCGCCCTGTCCATGGAAGGGCGCATGACGGTGTGCAACATGTCGATCGAGGCTGGCGCGCGCGCCGGTCTGATCGCCCCCGACCAGAAGACCTTTGATTACATCATGGGCCGCCCGATGGCCCCCAAGGCCGGCGCCTGGGAACAGGCCGTCGCCTACTGGAAGACGCTGCCGTCCGACGATGGTGCGACCTATGACGAGGAAGTGACCCTTGATGCGTCCGCCCTTGTCCCGCAGGTCACCTGGGGCACCAGCCCGGAAAACGTGCTGCCGATCACCGCAACGGTTCCCGATCCGGCCTCCGCCGCCACCGATGCGCAGAAGGCCGCCTGGACCCGTTCGCTGGAATACATGGACCTGAAGCCCGGAACGCCGCTGGACGGCGTGAAGATCGACCGCGTTTTCATCGGTTCGTGCACCAATGGCCGGATCGAGGATCTTCGCGCCGCCGCTGCCGTGGCCAAAGGCCGCAAGGTCGCCGCCGGGGTTGGCGCCATGGTGGTTCCCGGCTCCGGTCTGGTGAAGGAGCAGGCCGAGGAAGAAGGCCTGGACAGGATTTTCATCGAGGCCGGCTTCGAGTGGCGTGAGCCCGGATGCTCAATGTGCCTGGCGATGAACGCGGATCGACTGGAGCCCGGCGAACGATGCGCCTCAACCTCGAACCGAAACTTCGAGGGCCGTCAGGGCCGTGGCGGGCGCACCCATCTGGTGGGTCCCGAGATGGCGGCCGCGGCTGCCGTAACCGGCACGTTGACCGACGTGCGAAAGCTGATGGGCTGAGGGGGAGGAAAGACGATGGAAAAATTCACCACGCTGACCGGTGTCGCCGCGCCCCTGTCGATCAAGAACATCGACACGGACATGATCATCCCCAAACAGTTCCTGAAGACCATCAAGCGTTCGGGGCTGGGCAAGCACCTGTTCGACGAGATGCGCTACAACGATGATGGCTCCGAACGCGAAGACTTTGTTCTCAACAAGCCCGCCTATCGCAAGGCGAGCATTCTGGTGGGTGGCGAGAACTTCGGCTGTGGCTCCTCGCGCGAACACGCGCCGTGGGCGATTCTCGATTTTGGCATCCGCTGTGTCATCGCGCCCAGCTTCGCCGACATCTTCTACAACAACTGCTTCAAGAACGGCATCCTGCCCATCCGCCTGCCCAGGGAAGATGTGGACAAGCTGATGGCCGATGCCGAACGTGGGGCCAACGCCACGGTGACGATCGATCTGGACAAGCAGCAGATCACCGGCCCGGACGGCGGCGTCATCGCCTTCGATATTGATCCGTTCCGCAAACACTGTCTGATGAACGGACTGGACGATATTGGCCTGACGCTGGAAAAGGCGGCGAAGATCGACGCCTTCGAGGAAAAGCGCAAATTGACGCAGCCCTGGCTCTGAGCAGCCAGCCGCGTAAGAAACAAAACACAGGACAGGCGAGGAGACGAGACGACATGGCCACCAACAAGAAACTTCTGGTTCTTCCCGGTGACGGCATCGGCCCCGAGGTGATGGGCGAGGTGATGCGCGTCACCGACTATCTGGCGAAGAAGCGCAGCGTGTCCTTCGACGTGACCGACGGTCTGGTCGGCGGCGCGGCCTATGACGCGCACGGCGAGGCCATTTCGGATGAAACCATGGCCGACGCGATGGGCGTGGACGCCGTGCTGCTGGGCGCGGTCGGCGGCCCGAAGTGGGACAACGTGGCGCGCGACAAGCGGCCCGAGGCTGGCTTGCTGCGTCTGCGCAAGGAAATGGACCTTTACGCCAACCTGCGCCCGGCGCTGGTTTTCGACGCGCTGGCCGAGGCCTCGACGCTGAAGCT
>JAPHTL010000132.1 GCA_026193355.1 Rhodospirillales bacterium | reverse complement strand
TTCGGGCATTTCGGGCATTTCGGCCCCTCCGCATCCTGATAAACAAAGGGGAGGAACGACGGATCGTTCCTCCCCTTCGATGTTTGCCTTCTGCGGCCTGCCGTCAAGGGCTTTCGCCCCTTCATGGCGCAGCCTTACTTCTGGTTGGCGTAGAACGCCTGCAGGATCTTCACCACCTCGGGGCGGCTGAATTCCGGCGGGATGTCCTCGCCCTTCGACAGCATCTCGCGCTGCTTGGTGCCCGAAATGCTGACGTGGTGCGATTTGTCGTGCGGGCAGGTCTTGGCCGTGGCCATGCCCATGCACTTGGAGCAATAGAACGTGATGTCGATCTTCAGGGCGCCCGTCACCAGCGCGCCGTCCCACAGCTTGTCGAAGATGTGCTGGGCGTCGAACGGGCCGTAATAATCGCCCACGCCGGCATGGTCGCGACCGACGATCAGGTGCGAACAGCCAAAGTTCTGGCGGATCAGCGCATGGATCAGCGCCTCGCGCGGACCGGCGTAGCGCATCTCGATCGGGTAACCCGCCTGAATGACCGTGCCGGGCACGAAGTAGTTGTCGATCATCGCCTGAATGGCCTTGGTCCGCGTTTCGGCGGGAATGTCACCGGCCTTCAGCGCACCCAGAACCTGATGGATGAACACGCCGTCGGTGACCTCGACCGCGATCTTCGCCAGATGTTCGTGGCTGCGGTGCATGGGATTGCGGGTCTGGAACGCGGCGACGCGGGACCAGCCGCGATCGGCGAAGGCCGCGCGGCTTTCGGCCGGGCGCATGTACAGGTCGCCGTATTTCGCGGGGAAATCGCCTTCGTCGATGACGCTGACGCGACCGGCAAGGTTGACCGGCTTCTGCGCCATCACCTTCTGCACACCGGGGTGTTCGGGATCGGTGGTGGTGTAGACGTGCTGGCATTCGAAGGCCTTGTCGTCGTCGGACAGGGCGTATTTCTCGGACACCTGCATGATCGCCATGATCAGGCCGTTCTCGTCGACCAGGGCGACTTCTTCTTCCTCGCCGATGGTGTCGGCCAGCGCCTTGTCCGCGGACAGGGTGATGGGGATCGGCCAGAACAGGCCGTTCGCCATCTTCATGTCGGCGCAGACGCCTTTCCAGTCGGCGCGGCCCATGAAGCCGTCGAGCGGCGTATAGGCGCCCATCGCGAACATCAGGACGTCGGAGGTTTCCTTGCTGGTCATCGGAACCTGTTTCAGGTTCTTTGCGCGCGCGATTTCGGCAGCGCGTTCGACCTCGGGAGCGAGCAGCGGCTTCAGTTCACCGCCGCCGTGTGGCGGTACAAGCTTGGACATTCGTTTCCCCCTGTTCGGGTTGATGCGTTTCTGTTTGGTTTGGGGCGGTCTTGCGCCCTTTTCCGCGTCGACATCGTCGCGCGGGGCTCTGTTTTAGCAAATCAGTGGCATGGGAAGCCACATTAAATTACGTTTTTCTAATAAGAGCCTTGATGGCCTTGATCCTTGTCAAGGCGGCCGGGGAATAATTCCCTTTTCCTAATATACGTATCGATGCTAAGAGTCTTCGATCAAGCGAGAAGGGCCGGAAAGAGCCCGTTTCGGGAAGTCGGCGTAGCGGCCTCTGGCCCACGCCAGCGCGACGGGAGCGACGGAAAAGCCATCGTTCAGGGCGGGAATGCCCTTGCATCCCGCTTTTCTCATCGAGAACGCGCGCATGCAATGCCGGTTTCCCGAACCGGGTTAACCCCTCCGTTTATTGTAAGAACTGTTCGGGTGAGGAAACATGTCGAACGAGGCGCCTCAAAGCCAGACCATCCTGGTCGTCGGCGGTGGCATCGCCGGTATTAGCGCGGCGGTGGAAGCAGCCGAAGCGGGGTATGATGTGGTATTGGTCGAGCGTAGCGCCACCCTTGGTGGCCGCGTCGCCCAGCTGAACCGCTATTTCCCCAAACTCTGTCATCCGACCTGCGGGCTGGAAATCAACTATCAGCGCATCAAGAAGGCCAAGAACCTTCGGGTCATCACAATGGCCAGCGTCGATGCGGTTTCGGGCGGCAAGGGCAATTACACCGTCACCGTGAAGACGACGCCCCGCTACGTGACGTCGGCCTGCACGGGTTGCGGCGATTGCGCGGCCGCGGCGGAAACCGAGGTCCCCAACCCGTTCAACTACGGTCTGGACAAGGTCAAGGCGGCGTACCTGCCCCATGAAATGGCCTTCCCGCAGCGCTACGTCATCGACGCAGCCGTGATCGGAACGCCCGAAGCCGACAAGATCAAGGCGTCGTGCAAGTTCAACGCGGTCAACCTCGATGACGCGGGCGAGACCTTCGACATCAATGCGGGCGCCATCATCTGGGCGACCGGCTGGCAGCCCTACGACGCCAGGAAGATCACGCCCTACGCCTACGACAGCTGCGCGGACATCATCACGAATGTGGAGATGGAGCGTCTGGCCGCCCACGACGGCCCGACACAGGGCAAGGTCGTGCGTCCCTCGGACGGGACGGAAGCAAAGAAGGTCGCGCTGATCCAGTGCGCCGGGTCGCGTGATTACAATCACCTGCCCTATTGTTCGCGGATCTGCTGCCTCGGCTCGATGAAGCATGCGGCCTATGTGCGTGAGCAGTACGCGGATGCGCAGGTCGACATCTACTACATCGACATTCGCGCCCACGACAAGCTGGAGGCCTTCTACCGCCGCCTCAAGAACGA
>JAPHTL010000033.1 GCA_026193355.1 Rhodospirillales bacterium | reverse complement strand
GCCGGACGCCATGATGTGCGCGACATCACGCATGGTGATCAAGCGAAAGGACGCCACGCATCCGGTCGTCGTTCCCTGTACGCTGCTGCCCTACGATCCACAGTTCGAACTTGGCGAGGATCTCAATTCAGCGTCCCGGTCCGTCCCTCTCAACCACCCCCACTGCGCAAAATTCTGCGTTCTCGGCGGCGGCGCTTGCAGCGCGTCGTAGGGAAAGGTGCGTCCGATATTCCGGGGCGCTGGAAATAACGTTCCGGCTGCCTATATGAAACGGAACAGGGTGATCCTTTCCGGTCACCGGCAGCAGTCGTGAGGGCCTTCGGCATGTTTTCGGAAACAACCCGTGCAATTACCGTCAGTGTCAGACCGGAGTATCTTGAGGATCAATCCGATCCCGAGGAGAATCGCTATGTCTGGGCCTATCATGTGCGGATTGAGAACAGGGGTGAGCAGACCGTACAGCTGCTGACCCGCTATTGGCGTATTACTGACGCCTTTGGGCGCACCCAGGAGGTCCGCGGCCCCGGTGTGGTGGGTGAACAACCTGTTCTGGAACCGGGCGACAGCTTTGAATACACAAGCGGAACGCCGCTGAACACGCCATCGGGGTTCATGGGGGGGGCGTACCAGATGGAAACCGGGACGGGTGAGCAGTTCGATGTGGCGATTCCCGACTTCTCCCTCGATCGTCCGCAGGAAAACTGCCGGCTTCATTGATCGCGCCATCATGCTATATGCTCTTGAAATGGTGAAAAGTCTCACCAAATGAGGGTATGAAGCATCCGCCCGTTGAAAGGAACATTGCCGTGACCGCACGCAAGAAACTGAGCATCGTCAATGGTGAGGACACCACCGCCAATAACGCACAGGGACCGGTCGTCAGAAACGGTGTGGATCGCGCCGCGGCGGAGGACGCCGTGCGTGTTCTTTTGCGCTGGGCGGGGGATGACCCTTCGCGGGAAGGTCTTGAAGACACGCCGTCGCGGGTCGTTCGCGCCTACGAGGAGTGGTTCGCTGGCTACGACGCGAACCCGACGGAAGTGCTTGAGCGAACCTTCGAAGAGGTCGATGGCTACGACGAAATGGTCCTGCTGCGCGATATTCGCTTTGAATCCCATTGCGAACACCATATGGCGCCGATCATCGGCCGGGCGCATGTCGCCTACCTTCCCGATCGCCGTGTTGTCGGCATCAGCAAGCTGGCCCGTATGGTCGAGGTCTATGCCAAACGCTTCACGATCCAGGAAAAGATGACCTCCCAGATCGCCAACGATATCAACGAGATCCTGCAGCCCAAGGGCGTTGCCGTCGTCATCGAGGCGGCGCACCAGTGCATGACGACCCGCGGCGTGCACAAGCCGGGCGTCGCCATGATTACCAGCCGCATGCTGGGCGCGTTCAGGGATAGTTCCTCGACACGGCGTGAGTTTCTGTCAATGGTCGGCAATCCGGGAAGCGGCGAAAGCTCTTTTGTATGATTCTGGACGGTTTTTCGCCCGCACCATTTCCTTTGTGATCACATCGTTTCCCCCCTTCGCTTTATAAGCGATGGACAAGTCCGCCGTTTTCACGAAGAATCGGGCGGGTTTTCCTTGGGGATACGCGATTTAGCGGCACCGTGTACGACTTTCGTCCCATACTCCTTGTGATTGGCGTCCTTTTGACGATCCTTGCCGTTGCCATGTGCATCCCGGCAGGCGTCGATCTTTACTATGGCAATCCCGATTGGCAGGTGTTTGTGCTTTCCGCTGGATGCACATTGTTTGTCGGGGTCATTCTGATCCTGAGCTGCCGGGGGTTCCGCGGGAAATTTGGCGTCCGGCAGGGCTTCATCATGACCACCGCAATCTGGGTGTCGATGACCGTCTTTGGCGCCTTGCCCCTCGTTTTTTCCGAGTTGAATCTAAGCATTACCGACGCCTTCTTCGAGGCGATGTCCGGTATTACAACGACAGGCTCGACGGTGATCAGCAGTCTGAACAGTGCTCCACCGGGCTTGTTGCTGTGGCGCGCAATCCTTCAGTGGCTTGGGGGAATCGGCATCATCGTGATGGCGATCTCGATCCTGCCGATGCTTAAAGTCGGCGGCATGCAGTTGTTCCGCGTCGAGGCCTTCGATGCGGAAGAAAAGGTCCTGCCGCGCGCCGCCCAGATGTCAGCCGGCCTGACGCTTATCTATGTCGCGCTTACCGCCATTTGCGCCGTTGCCCTCTGGCTGGCTGGCCTGCGCCCCTTCGACGCCATAACCCACTCGATGACGACGATTGCAACGGGCGGATTCTCGACTTACGACGCTTCCGTCGGGCATTTCAACAGCGGTATGGTCGATGCAATCATCACTATTGGCATGATCATAGGCAGCCTGCCGTTCCTTTTGTACGTCCGGACGATTCGCGGCGATGTCGGCGCCCTTTACCACGACAGCCAGGTCCAGGTCTTCCTGGCGGTTGCTGCGAGTTTCGTGCTCGTCGCTGCGGCATTCCTGTGGATTGGTCAAAGCATGCACCCCCTTGAGGCGCTGCGCCATTCGGCTTTCAACGTGGTTTCGATCATGACGGGAACCGGCTTCGCCACCATGGATTACATGCTGTGGGGAAGTTTCGCCGCGCCGCTGTTCTTCATGGTGATGTTTATCGGCGGTTGCGCCGGGTCGACAACCTGTGGAATCAAGATATTCCGCTTTCAGGTCGTCTACGCAGCCGCAAGGACGCAGTTGCGCCAGTTGTTGCAGCCGCACGGCGTTTTCATTCCCTATTACAATCGCCGCCCGATCCCCGATGAAGTCATTGTTTCGGTCCTCGGATTTTTCTTTCTGTTCGGCGTTACCTTCGCCCTTCTGGCGTTGGGATTGGGGATGTTCGGGCTTGATTTCATCACGGCCCTGTCCAGTGCGGCCACCGCGATCGCCAACGTCGGGCCGGGTCTGGGTGATGTCGTGGGGCCGGCCGGCAACTTCCAGAGCCTTCCGGACGGTGCAAAATGGCTGATGGCGGTGGGGATGTTGCTCGGCCGTCTGGAACTTTTCACCGTGCTGGTGCTGCTGACCCGCTCGTTCTGGCGGGGCTAGGCGCTTCCCCTACTGCATGTAGGGCCCGAAGTGGGTCCGGATGCCTGTATCCAGCTGTCGGTCCAGGTCGTTCAACATGGTTTCCGTGAGGCGGAACCACAGGGCTTCACGTTCGTTTATGGAAAGGTCTTCGCCAGCGGTTGTGCTGTGTGTCGCTTTCCCTTCCACATAGGCGACCTCGTGTCCTCCGCTGTCCA
Source organism: Rhodospirillales bacterium (assembly GCA_026193355.1). Classification (GTDB taxonomy): domain Bacteria; phylum Pseudomonadota; class Alphaproteobacteria; order Rhodospirillales; family JAPHTL01; genus JAPHTL01. Next base: position 8,840 of record JAPHTL010000033.1, on the reverse strand, counting down.
GTATCCGCAACACTACGTCGACCTTTCCTTCATAACGCTCGGACTGTTCCTTGTGGAACAGTCCGCTTACGCCCTTGCGGATCGGCAGGCGGGATTCGGTGACGGACGCATCGCGAATAACGAACTGCGCTGTTCCGCGCGTTCCTTTAGCCGCAAGCCGGTCGTTCGCCCATTGGCGCAGGGCCTTTTCCGGCGGGGTCGGGAAACGGTGTTCGATGTTGGGCGCCTCAAGAGTGGGCTTGAAGTGGGACACCACCTCGATGCTGGAGACATCCAGGCGATAGGCGCCGAGGTGTGAATAGCTCAGTTCAGGTTGATCGTTGGACGGAAGGTTGGTCGCGCACCCGGCTGTCGAAACCATAACCAGCGCGGTGGCCAGAACCAGAAAGAATCGTTGTGATAACCTGATCATCATCCGGTCACTCTGACACGGACATGGTTCCCCTTCAAGGCGTGTAAAGCGTCTCCAGATCGTCCTGACTGAAACGATAGATCGCCCGGCAAAATTCGCAGATCACCTCGACCTGCCCATCTTCCTTCAGATCCTCGATTTCCTGCCTCGGGAAGGACGCAAGGGTTCGCGACACTTTCTCTTCCGAGCAACGGCACTGGAAACGCAGGGGGGTGTCCTTGTAGATCCTTACGGCCTCGTGGTGGTAGAGACGGAAGAGGATCTGTTCCGCAGACAGGGCGGGGTCGAGCAGTTCCTTCGCCGTCATCGAACTGAGAAGGATAACGGCTTCACGCCACTGCTCATCGGCGGTGTCCTTGTCGTCTTCCGTCAACGCTGCGCCGGGAAGTCGCTGAATCATCAGCGCGGCTGCGCCGGGGCTGTGCTCATCACCCGAAGACGCCAGCATGATCGCTGTTTCAAGCTGTTCGGAACGATGGAAGTAGTTATGCGCGCAATCGGCCAGCGTCGCGCCGTCAAGCTCGGTGATTCCCTGATAGCGGTCGGTGTTCGCACCCTGATCGACGGTGAAGGCAAGGTGCCCGCTGCCCAGCATGCGGGGGACGATTCCGCCTTCTCCTTCGGCCGATTTGCTGACCTTTTCTTCGTCGTAGCGGGCATAGGAACGCATGCCGCCGCTGCTATCGACGTCGACAACGATCAGGGAGACCGGTCCGTCACTCTGTATTTGCAGGGTGAAAAGGCCGTCGTATTTAAGGGCGCCCGCCAGAACGGCTGAAAGGGCCATCGCTTCGCCGTTCAGTTCGCGCACCGGCATCGGGTAGCCATGTCCGGCAAGGGACTTTTGCATGGTTCCGCCCAGACGCACGAGACGCCCCCGTACGCCGAAGGCGTCGATCTGAAACGGAAGAATGAAATCGTCAAGCAGGGAAGGGTCCCCCGATGGCGTTGTCATGATCAGGCCATCATCCCATCAGGCACCAGGTGAGGACGCCTTTTTGGGCATGCAGGCGGTTTTCCGCCTCGTCCCAGACGACAGAACACGGCCCGTCGATGACGGCCTCGGTGACTTCCTCGCCGCGATGTGCGGGCAGGCAATGCATGAAAAGCGCATCCTTCTGCGCCCGTGCCATCAGGGCTTCGTTCACCTGATAGGGGGCCAGACGCTTGCGCCGCAGATCGCCGTCGCTATCGCCCATGGAAACCCAGGTATCGGTCACGACGCAGTCGCTTCCTGCGACCGCCTCTGCTGGATCGGTGGTCAATATCACCCTTGCGCCCTTTTCCTTCGCCCAGGCCATGGCCTCTTCGCTGGGGGCGAACTCCCCTGGGCAGGCGAGGCGCAGCTCAAAGTTGAACTTTGACGCGGCATGTATCCATGACGTGGCCATGTTGTTGCCATCGCCGACCCATGTGACAACCCGCCCGTCGATGGGCCCGCGGTGCTCCTCGAAGGTCAGTATGTCGGCCATCAGCTGGCACGGGTGGCTCCGGTCCGTCAGGCCGTTGATCACCGGCACTGTGGCGTAGGCGGCAAGCTCTTCCAGCTTTTCCGGATCGTCCGTGCGGATCATGATCACGTCAACATAGCGGGACAGCACCCGGGCCGTATCGGCAATGGTTTCACCGCGGCCAAGCTGGCTTTCCGCGCCCTGCAAAAAAACGGCGGTCCCGCCGAGCTGCTGCATGCCGACCTCGAACGACACGCGGGTCCGGGTCGAAGGCTTTTCGAAGATCATCGCCAACGTCTTGCCGAGCAGGGGGGTCGAGCCGCCGACAGGGAATACCCCCCTTTTCAAGGCGGTGCCGTAGTCGAGAATTTCCCTTAGGCTCTCGGCATCGATTCTGTCGAGGTCGAGAAAATGATTTGGTCTTTCCATGTCAATTCGCCAGTTCAGCGCACGACCGCGCAAGAATTTCCAGCGCCTCGTCCACGTGATGTTTTTCAATAATCAGCGGCGGCAGAAGTCTTACCACGTTTCCGCCGGCTACGATGGTCACCAGACCGTTATCGAGGGCGCGTTTCACCAGATCGCCATTGGGAACAACGCATTCCACCCCCAAAAGAAGGCCTTCGCCACGAACGCACTTGATGATTTTCGGATTGGACGCCGCCAGTTTCTCCAGACCAGCCCGCAGATAGGCTGCAACCTCCCGGACATGGTCGAGAAATCCATCGCCTTCGACAATATCAAGGACCGCATTGGCGACCGCGCTCGCCAGCGGATTGCCGCCGAACGTGCTGCCGTGGGTTCCCGGCGTCATGCCGATGGCGGCCTTTTCGGTGGCCAGAATCGCGCCGATGGGGAAGCCACCACCCAGCCCCTTGGCCAATGCCATCACGTCGGGTGCGACGTCGGCGGCCTGATGGGCGAACAGGGTTCCCGTGCGGCCCATGCCGGTCTGCACTTCATCGAAAATGAGAAGCAGGCCGAATTCGTCCGCTGCGGCGCGAAGTCCGCGCAGGAAGTCGGCAACCGCCGGGTACACGCCGCCTTCGCCGAGGATCGGTTCGACGAGAATACCGGCCGTTTCGGGGCCGATGGCGGCGCGGGTCTCGTTCAGATTGCCAAACGTGACCTGATCGAAGCCATCGACCTTCGGTCCGAAGCCGGCGAGGTGCTTGGCCTGTCCCCCGGCGGCCAGAGTCGCCAGGGTGCGCCCGTGGAACGCGCCTTCGAAAGTGATCATGCGGAAGCGTTCGGGATGACCGGTCGCGCTTTGGTACTTGCGGGCGATCTTGATCGCGCCTTCAAGGGCTTCTGCGCCAGAATTGCAGAAAAACGCGGTGTCGGCGAAGCTGGCGGCCGTCAGGCGCCGGGCAAGCCGTTCCTGGTCGGGAATGTGGAAAAGGTTCGACGTATGCCAGACCTTTCCTGCCTGTTCCGTCAGGGCGGCGACCAGGTGGGGATGAGCATGGCCAAGCGCCGTTACCGCCACGCCGGAACCGAAGTCCAGGTAGCGCCGTCCGTCTTCCGCGTAAAGGTACGCGCCTTCGCCTTTGACGAAAGCGACGTCGTACCGCGCGTAGGTCGGCATAACGGGCGTGATCATGAATGCTTCTCCCATTCTCCCTTCGGCTTCGACAAAGCGCCAACCGGCCCGGGAAAAGCGGGAGAGTATGAGAATCCTTGGCGTTTCTGTCAATGTTGATTGCGGTGACGGCCTAGGCCTTCAGTTTGTAACCCCTGCGAAACATGGCGTAGCAGATAAACCAGAGGCATGCATTGACACCCCCCAGAACCACGATCCCCAGGCCGAGCGAACCGTCGGCGCTGCCAATGAAGCCATAGCGGAATCCGTCGATCATGTAGAAAAACGGATTGAGGTGGGCGGCGAACTGCGCCCCTTCCGGCAGTCGGTCGATCGAATAGAAGGTGCCGGACAAAAACGCCAGAGGGGTTACGATGAAGTTGGTCACGGCGGCGATGTGATCGAATTTTTCCGACCAGATTCCGGCCATGACGCCAAGCAGGGCCAGCAGCAGGCCTGCTGAAAAGCCGTGGTAGAGAATGAACCGGATGTCATGGACCTTGAAATCCACGAACAGCCACATTGCCGCTGCAACGACCAGTCCGACCACGACGCCGCGGGTCGCGCCGCCAAGGGCGAAGCCGAGCGTCAGTTCATGCGCGCTCAACGGCGGCATGAGGGTGTCGACGATGTTTCCCTGCACCTTGGATATGACCAGCGACGACGACGTGTTGGCGAATGCGTTCTGGGTCATCGCCATGATGATCAGGCCCGGGGCCAGAAATTCGATAAAAGGAACGCCGTGTATGGTCTCGACGGCGCGTCCGACGGCCAGGGAGAAGACGGCCAGGAAAAGAAGAGTCGTGGCCACAGGGGCCATGACGGTCTGCGTATAAACCTTGAGGAACCGCATCACCTCCCGGCTATAGAGCGTCCACGCCCCGATGAAGTTGGACATCGGGATTGGCTCCATTCGGGGGGGCTCGGCGCCGGGCGTCGTCGTTCGCTGGTCGTTCATTCTCGCTGCGTCCTTTTGGGATGGTGCAATTCCTTCAATACAGGAAAATCTGTAGCGAAGAAACCGTCCGCCTCTCGCTTGCTGCAACGGGATATGCCATTTTACGGGCAGGATGAGTGATGAGAGCGAAAACAAGGGAAAAACACGGCGCGCGCCGCGCAAGGCGACGCCGAAGTATCTTGAGAATTCGGCGCTGCATTACCTCCAGAGATTTTCGACATCGACCGCCAACCTGCGTCGGATTCTGATGCGCAAGGTGGAGCGTTCCGTTCTTCACCACGATACCGACCCTGACCAGGGGGCCGCCATGGTCGAGGCGCTGCTCGTCCGTTTTGGCGATCTGGGTTATCTGGACGATGCGGCCTATGCGGAAATGCGTGTTCGCGCCCTTAACCGACGCGGCGCCGGGGAAAGGGCGATACGCGCCCGCCTCCGTGAAAAAGGCGTCGATGAGGCCGATGTTGACCGAGGGCTTGCCTCACTGGAAGAGGAGGTCGGAGACACCGAACTTTCGGGGGCGGTGACGCTGGCCCGTCGGCGCCGGCTTGGTCCATTTCGCACAGCACCGCCCGGCGACGAAGAGGAAGAGCGCCGCCGCCGCGACAGGGAAATGGCGGCGTTCGCCCGGGCGGGGTTTGATTTCCAGACCGCGCGTCGGGTGATGGATGCCGAGACGATTACCGATCTTGAAGCGATGCTGGCCGAGGCGGCCGATCCCGACGCCTAGGTCTTCTTCGACCGTTCGCGGTGGCCCCAGGTTTCGAAGATCATGCAGGTGGTGCTGCCGTGGGCGAATACCTTCCCCGCCTCGTCGATCACACGCCCTTCCGCCGTCGCCATGCGCGAGCCGCGGTGCAGGATGCGGCCTTCGCAGCGTATGGGACCGGTTTCCGCGGTCATCGGGCGTACCAGATTCACCTTGAACTCCAGTGTCGTATAGCCTTCACCGGCCTTGAGCGTGGTATGCACCGCGCAACCCATGGCGGAATCAAGCAGGGTGCCCAGGTACCCGCCGTGCACCGTGCCTATGGGGTTGTAGTGGAATTCGGCCGGTGTGGAACGGAACACGGCCAACCCTTCCCCGACGGTGTCGAGCCTGAAATCCATGGTGCGGGCCATGGGCGGGGCGGGGATCTTGCCGTCGATCAGGGCGCGCAGGAATTCCAGTCCCGTAAGGTCATGGCCCGATGCGGCGTTGGCGTTCGGGCATTCCCATTCATAGGTTCGTGTCTTGGTGTTCTTTTCGTCCGTCATCGTTCCCCGTTCCGCTTTTGATGGGCATCAAGGCCCCCGCATTCGCATGTCTTGCCAAAGTCGGCGCGCATCCTCACATTGTTCCTGAACACGACAAAACAGAATCATGGAGCAAGCAGGCCGAAACAATGAGCGTAACCATCTATCACAATCCACGTTGCAGCAAGTCCCGCCAAACCCTCGAAATTCTTCGCGGGAAAGGCATTGAACCCGAAGTCGTTGAATACCTGAACAATCCGCCGTCGGAAAAGGAACTGAAGGAAATCCTGTCCAAACTGGGGATAAGCCCGCGCGATCTTCTGCGCAAGAAAGAGGCGAAGGAAGCGGGGCTCGACGATCCGGCATTGTCGGAAGCGGCGCTGATCAAGGGTATGGCCGCCAACCCCGTTGTCATTGAACGACCGATCGTGGTTTCGGGTAACGTCGCGCGCCTCGGTCGTCCACCGGAGAAGGTTCTGGAAATCGTCTGATCGCGGATAGGCGCAGGAAGAGGTTAGCCGGTTTTTCGCCGGTAGACCGCCTTGGCCGTCGTTATGAAGTCGACGCGGTCGTGCAATAACGCCCTTAGACATTCCTCCGGCGTGTTGATGATTGGTTCCTCGTGTGCATTGAAGCTGGTGTTGACCAGAACCGACAGGCCGGTGCGCGCCTTGAAGGCTGCAAGAATATCAGCGTAAAGCGGGTTGTCTTCGCGCCGTACGATCTGGGGGCGTGCGGTGCCGTCAACGTGGACGACCGCAGGAATACGCTCACGCCAGGTGTCCTTGACCGCCGTCGTGATGGTCATAAACCGCGCGGCATAGCGGTTGGCATCGGTTATGTCGAAAACGTCTTCGGCGTCCTCTTCCAGCACATAGGGCGCGAAGGGCATGAACTCTGTCCGTTGCAGCCGGTCGTTCAGCGATTGATTGATCCCTGAATCTATGGGGCTGGCAATGATGCTGCGGGCGCCAAGTGCGCGTGGCCCGAATTCCATACGCCCTTCGTAAATGGCGCCGGCCTTGCCTGTCGCCAGTAGTTCCGCCGTTACCTCAACCGGCGAGCCGGCAACGGCCTCCACATCGAGGTCTCCGGCAAGGGTTGAATTTATGTGGTTGTTGTAGTCGCGCCCCAGATAAACGGTTTTTAGGCGCCGCCGGCTTCCGAGCCATGACTCAAGGCCGTCTCGCTCCATCAGGAATTGCAATGCGCCGCCTACCGTGATGCCTTCATCCCCCATACCGGGAAAGATGAAGGTCTCGTCGGTGGCTGTCGACTCGCAAAGCAAACGATTCAGGCGAACGTTGGCGAAAACACCGCCGGCAAGGCCAAGACGGCGTACGGGATGGTTCTTGAGAATGCGGGTGACGGAGGCGAGTATCTTGTCTTCCAGCACCTGCTGGATCGATGCGGCGACATCGGCCGGTTCCGCACCATGGGCAAGGCGGAAAATTTCCTGCCGCATGGCCGCATCGCTGTCGAAGTCGCTGTTGATGCGTCCCATATCATCCACGACGAAGTGCCCGCCGATGGCATCGGCCAGAGAAGGTTGTCCGTAGGCGGCAAGGCCCGTCAGTTTCCCCTCGTGCCGGTTCATGCGGTACCCCAAGGCCTGCGTCGCATATCCATAGGCGAGGCCGAGGCTGTCCACCCGTCGCTTCGCCAGCAGGCTTTCATCATCACCGAAAAGGCAGGTCAGTTTGCCGTCCTTGAGGATGCGGTGGCTGTAATGGACGTTGTCTCCGCAGCCGTCGGCGGTGTAGAGCAGCGCTTCGTCCCAATCTGTGTAGAACAGGGACGACAGCGCGTGCGCCAGATGATGATTCGAGAATGCAACCCTGGCGTCGGGGCGAAATCCGTGGTCCGCGAGAAAGATGTCGCTGCGGAAGATCGATTCCGCTTCAGCCATGCCGCGCCGCTGTAGCTGGGAACACATGTCCCTCAGTTTTTCCCGGCCCATCATTCTGTGGAGGCTGGTCTCGATGCGTTTGATTGTTCCGGCATGGTAGTAGTGAGCAGGAAAGGAAGCGCGGGAAAGAACCACCACATCTATGTCGCTACGGCAGAGCCCCGCAATGCCAAGGACCTCGTCGATGGTCGGTTCGGGGATACCGCCGCCATCGCCCTTCTTGCGCGTCAGGCGTTCGAGTTGTACGGCGGCCAGAAGATCGTAATCGTCGAAAAGCGCCGCCGTTCCGTCGTGGTACCCCGTATGAAGGGAAAGAATGATCATGACGACCCGGACTGTGTTCTTCAGGTCCGAAGGAACTAGCATGGCGGAAGGCTTTTGCAAACACCTGTCACCGGGTTCCCCTCTACGGTCCCCTCTGTGCTAAGGTGGCCAACTGGTTCGTCAGGCCTTCGGACTGTGGGGAGTTTGGGTGATGTTTCGGGTGCTGGATCGGGTGGTGGCGGTTATTGCCCTGATTGCCGGATTTGCCGGGATCGGGACATTTCTGCTGTATTGGGACCACACCCGGATCGATTTCAAGCGTTGGTCGGCGGATGATGTTTATCAATACGACAGGATTGATCCGCGCCTTGCGAAAATAGATCCCCTTTCCATCATGCAGATTCGTTCCGAGCCAGAGATCGGCCGCCACCGCGCCCTGCTGGCCGCAGCGATATGGGAAAGACACGGCTTGCCGTTCCGCGAACAGCCCATAAGGATTATCAAGGATTTCGACAGGAAGATGGGCGAGTGCCCTGATCCGGACAAGGAACCGGTCTTGCGGCGCTCACTCGCCTGCGCCTTGCCTTTGTACAGGGGGATCGAAAACCTTGCCGGGATCGATCAGGTGTTTGTCGCCGTCCATGAGGGGCATTCCCCCAGCTTCGCTCACTTCCGCCCCAAGGAAGGCAACGGCAGGCTTGTTATCTATCATCATGGGTTTGCGGGCACCTACCACGACCAGCATCGCCACATAGAACGGCTGATCGGACGGGGCTACGCGGTGATGGCGTTCAACCTCGTCGGTTACGGCGATACGACGGTCGTGCAGGGCGAGGGGAAAAGCTGGAAGGGCAGCGTCGAAAACCCTCAGGCCCATTTTGAACCAGTTGTCGTTGCGATCAATTACGCGCTTGAAAGTTTCCGTTACAAGACCATCGACATGATTGGACTGTCCGCCGGGGGCTGGGCGACGGCGGTGATGGCTGCGCTTGATCCGCGCATCCGGCGCAGTTACCCGGTGGCGGGTGTCT
>JAPHTL010000016.1 GCA_026193355.1 Rhodospirillales bacterium | reverse complement strand
TCCATCTTGAGATCGATGGAGGCAAGGCAGGCGAGGGAAAGCGGCGACAGGCCCGCGTTTGAAAGCGTTTCCTCGATTAGCGCGATGACCTCGTCCGTTCCCGCGCCGCGTTCGCAGCCAACCCCGGCGACAAGAACCGCGGGATGATAGACAAGGCGCTCCTTCGATCCCGTTTCCGTTTTGTGTGTGGCGGTAATGGTCAGCTCACCACCCAGATCGAGCGGCAGGGTGCTGGTTGCGAGCCACGGGATGTCGCCTTCGACCCGCACCGCCGCACCGGCCAGCACACTGCCCATGAAGTTCCTAGCGTCGTCGGGGTTGGCCAGCCGCCAGCCTGCGGGCGGTTCGTCCAACGCGACGCCGAAACGCAGATCGCCCGTCGTGGTCACCGCCGCGATTCCGCCGAACAGATGGGCGATGCGCCGGGCCATGTCGTTTGCGCCATGGTGTCCGCCCAGCAGCGGAACGGCCGCGCCGCCATCCTCGGCCACGGCGACGATCGAGGGCTCGCTTTGCTTGTCAGACAGAACAGGGCCGAGGGCGCGGATCAGGATGCCCGCCGCGCAAATTCCAACGATTCCCGTTCCGTTTGCGAACAGGGCGCGAAGGTGCGCCGCCGTGTCATCGAAGCCAATGTCTGCTTCGTTCACCCTGCGTGAAAGCCCGTGGATGCGCGCACCGGGCAGGGCGTCCTTGATGCGCCGCGCCGTTTCCATGCCGCCGGGGCCGAGGACCACGACGGCGGTTTCGTTCAGGTCACGGTTCATCGTTTTGGGGCCTCGCGGCGGGTCACCAGCACCAGCGAGAAATAGGGCGCGGGGTCCGGGGCCTGCGCCATCGGGATGACCTGCTGGTGATCCGTCGATGCGCCGACGATCAGCTTCGCCTGGTTCAGAAGGCTGAGGCCGACCAGCATCCGTTTCAATTTACCGACGTGCCGACCGACCTTGATGATCACCGCCGTGTCCGCCATGCCGATCCGCTCGGCCAGTATTTCGGCGGGCAGGGTGGCGGGCAGGACGATCAGTGTTTCGTCGCGGGTGGAAAGCGGAACGCCCGCCGCCGCCGCCGCCGCATAGGGCGAGGAAATGCCGGGAACGACTTCAGTCTCGAATCGACCGGAAAGGCGGGCGAACAGATGCAGGAACGATCCGTAGAAGAACGGGTCGCCTTCGCACAGCACAGCGACGTCGCGCCCCGCTTCAAGATGTTTCGCGATGTTCTCGGCGGCCGCGTCGTAGGCTTCCTGCGCGGGTGCCGGATCGACAAGGAAGGGCAGGCGCAGGGGCAGTTCGACGCGCTCGCCATCGTCGATGTACGGCGCGGCGATGGAGCGCGCCAGACTTTCGCCTTCCTCGGGCGCGGGATAGGCCAGCACGGGGGCGCTGTTGATCAGGCGCAGCGCCTTGAGGGTCAGAAGCTCGGGATCGCCCGGTCCGACGCCGATACCGTACAGTTTTCCGCTCATCGCTTTATCCCCGTCCATTGAGTGACCGTTCGCGCCGCTTGCCAGCCGCTGTGTCCTCCGATCGGGGCCATCCGTTCAAGCCCGATGCGCAGCATCTCGCCGCCATGCACCTTTTGAAAATCGTGCAGGCGTTGTTCCCCTTCGACGGTGACCGCGTTGGCCACCATGCGCCCGCCGGGGATCAGGGCCGCCCAGCAGGTTTCCAGCATGTCCGGTTCGCTGACCCCGCCGCCGACGAAAACGGCGTCGGGCGCATCAAGCCCTGAAAGGGCGTCCGGGGCTTTCCCCTGCACGATGGTCAGGCGCGGCACGCCAAGGTTTGCCGCGTTGCGTTCGATCATGGCGGCGCGCTCGGCGCTTTCCTCGATGGCGACTGCCTTGCAGCTGTGGTGTACACGCATCCATTCGATGGCGACCGACCCGCACCCCGCGCCGACATCCCACAGGGTCTGTCCGGGAAGGGGGGCAAGGGCCGAAAGCGTGGCGGCGCGCACCGCCCGTTTGGTCAGTTGCCCGTCGTTTTCATAGGCGTCGTCGGGCAGGCCGGGCGCTCGGCTCAGCGGTTCGGCGTCCGGGCCGGCGATGAATTCCACGGCGATGGCGTTGAGGTCCGCGCAGATGTCGCCGGCCCAGTCGGCGGCGGTTCCGGTGCGGCGGTTCTCGCGAACGCCCCCCATATGTTCGAAGACGGTCATGCGGCTGGGCCCGAAACCGCGTTCGCGCAACAGGGCGGCGACGCGGCTCGGGGTTTCGCCATCCCAGCTGAGGATCACGGTACGGACGCCCGGCGCGATGACAAGGTTGAGGCTGTCGAGGGGGCGGCCGTGCAGGGTGATCAGTTCGGTATCCGGCATCGACCAGACCATGCGCGCGCAGGCCATGCTGAAGGTTCCGGGGAAAGGAATGACGGTCATTTCCCTGGCGTCAAAAAAGCGGGTCAGGGTGCTGCCGACGCCGAAGAACATCGGATCGCCGGAGGCCAGAACCACAACCCGGCGTCCCTTCGATTTTCGCAGATCTTCCGCCGTTTCCGCCATGCCGTTTTTCCACGTCAGGCGTTCGCCCGCGAAGTCCGGGACCATTTCCTGATGACGATCGCCGCCGACCAGAATTTCGGCGCTGGCGATCAGGGCTCGGGTTTTTTCGGGCAGGCCGTCAAGGCCATCGTCCCCGATGCCAATCACGGTCAGCCATGGCTTTTGCGCGTCTGTCATGGCCGCGCCCCGGC
>JAPHTL010000027.1 GCA_026193355.1 Rhodospirillales bacterium | reverse complement strand
TTTATGGATATAATCTCCCGCGAAGCATCAAGAGGCCGCCACCGGACAAGGCAATAAAAACACCTCGGACACTGCCCGTATGGACCCAACCCGCATGAACGTCGAAACCCTTGACCCTGACGTGCTCGAAGAAGCCTGCAACCGGATCGTACCGCGCCCGGATGCCGAGATCCTCGTCGACACCATAAACAACCGGGCGCAAGGCATACGCTTCCACCTCGCCCATACGGACGACGGGTGGTACCGGTTGGGTGGCGTCGTCGATGATGACGGAAACCGGGTGGCGCAGGATCTGGCGGCCTGGGCCGAGGCGGAATCGGCAGGCGACGTCATGGACCTTGTGACAAGGTTCGGGGAATCGGGCTATCTGGCCACCGCCGTTCACGGCAAGACCCATTACCTGATCGCGCCCATCGGAGACGGGCCCCTGGACTTCGCCCAGATTGAGGTCGAGGAACTGAAGGAGGTGGTGGAACGCCCCCTGTTCGAAGACGGCGTCATTCCCGATACTTTGGAGGACGTCATCGACCCGGTCCACTTCGCGCCGGCAAAGCCGCAGGTCGTCCGTCCGGCACGCTATCTGTTCAAACGGATAACCTTCTTTCCAGATCGCGCAGACGACATGATTTCCGAGTTTCGCGGCGATCCGCGCTTCCGCCGCTTTCTTGATGAATGGCAAACCTGCGAAGGATCGAAGAACCTGCGTTTCTGCGACCACTGGGTCGTCCGGGTCGTCCCCTATATGGATTCAACGGGCAACCATCAGAACGAAGTCCGTTTGCTGAGCACCCGAACCGCAGCCGTCGCGACGATCAGGCGAACCAAACCCGCAGAAGGCCCTGTTCTGGCCGAACTGCTGCGCTCGATCGACAGCCATGCCGGCTTCGACATGGCCTGGTACTTCATGATGCTGGTGCGCAATTTCCTGCCCTACAGGCTGGTTCAGGTGGTTCATGAGGACCAGAAGAACGGCGGGGGCGTTTATGGCCGAATCCCCACCAGCGACATGAAAACCCTGGCCCGCTGGATCGAAGACCCCTACCATCTCTAGGTAGCCGCGCGCCGCGATCAATCCACAATCCACGGACCTGTCAGTTGACCGACGTTCACGCCCAGAATGCCACCCGACATGGCGCAGCAGGCGCAATGATCGAAGGCCGCGCCCGTGTGTTTTCCGTTTCGGAATCCGACGTCTGGCTGGAGGCCGAGGCGCGATCCGCCTGTGGTTCCTGCGGGGCGGTGAAAAGCTGCGGCGTTTCATCCCTGACCAAGGTATTGGGGCGTCGTCCTGTACGCTTTAGCCTGCCCAACGACTTTGGCGCAAGAACGGGCGAATGGGTCGTCATCGGCATCCCGCAATCCGTTCTTCTGCGCACCTCGATCCTCGCCTACATGCTGCCGATTCTTGGCCTGATCTGTTTTGCGGCAGGCGCATCGGCCATGGGGGCCGGAGACGCAGGATCGGCAATTGCAGGGGCGGCGGGTCTGGCGCTTGGGCTCGCCCTTGCGCGTCCCCTTGGCCGGCGGACCATCGCCCTTTCCGACATGCGCCCCGTCTACCTGCGCCGCAGCGATCCCGATGACGCCTGCGCCAGTGGAACAGATTCCCGATCATGACCCCCATTCGCCGCGCCGTTTCCCTTCTCTTCGTGCTTGTGCTCGGCCTTTCGGCCTGCGAGAAGCCGATGGTCGAACACAAGGAAACTCTCTACATCTTCGGTACACTGGTCGAGTTCACCATCCGCGGCATCGATGCCGAAACCGCGCGAAAGGCGGTCGCCGCCGTTGACGCGGATTTCCAGCGCATGCACCGTGACTGGCATGCCTGGAAGCCCGGTGAACTGACCGAACTGAACGCCGCCTTCGCCGAAGGACGGACGCAGGAAGTCACCCCCTTCCTTCTGCCCCTGGTCGAACAGGCCAAGAGCCTCTATCGGCAAAGCGACGGCCTGTTCAACCCGGCCATCGGCGGCCTGATCGGCATATGGGGCTTTCACGACGACGAACCGCCGAAGGGCGAATTGCCCGATTTCGCCGCCATCGCCGCGCTGGTCAAGGCCAACCCGACCATGGACGACGTGATCGTCACGGGGAACATCGTGCGCAGCGTAAATCCGTCGGTTCAGCTTGACTTCGGGGGGTTCGGAAAGGGCGTCGCCCTGGATCGGGCGATGCGGCGCCTCAGGGAATTCGGCATCGACAACGCCATCATCAATGCGGGCGGGGACCTCAACACCATGGGCAGTGCGGGGGATCGTCCGTGGAAGGTAGGTATCCGCCACCCACGCAACTGGGGCGTCATCGCCTCGGTCACCATGGGGCCGGACGAGAACCTCTATACTTCCGGAAATTACGAGCGCTTCCGCGAACACGAAGGCATCCGCTACGCCCACATCATCGATCCGCGCGACGGCATGCCGGTGCGCCACATCGTTTCGGCCAGTGTCATCCACAAGGATGGGGCGGTTGCCGATGCAGCCGCGACAGCCATGTCCGTGGCCGGGCCGGGCAGTTGGCACAGGATCGCCAGGGCAATGGGGATAAAATTCGCCCTGCTGGTCGATGAGGACGGAACCGTCTACGCCAACCCGGCGATGGCGGATCGGGTGGCCTTCGAACCGGGAGAACCGAAACGGCTTGTCCTTTCCGATCCGCTCTAGGGTGCTGAACTAGTCCTCGTCGCCATCATCACCATCGTTATCCCCGTCATCTTCGGCCTTCTTGCGCTTCATCGTTTTGGGATCGCAGGTGATGGGGCGGTAAATCTCGACCCTGTCGCCCTCTTCCACGGCCTGCTCAAGCTTGGCGAGCTTGCCGAAGATGCCAACCTTCTGGGTTTCTATATCAATATCGGGGAACTGGTCGAGGATACCGGAAAGTTCAATCACCTGACGCACCGTGCAGCCGTTCGGAACTTCAAGGTCCTGCCAGACCTGACGTTGCGGCGTGGCATAGGCGATGCCGACGGCCAGAACGTCGTCCGACTTCGCATCACTCAGAACGGGTTCATCAACCATTTCCGTTTCGCCCATGGGATCAGGCCTCCGCCACCTGTTGTCCCTGCCCGGCGGATTCGGCTGGCTCGGCTGCCCCCTTGCCAAGGCGGGCATCCAGCAACCGCTTTCCCGCCAGAATGAAACCGAGCGCCAGGAAACCTCCCGGCGGCAGGATGAACAACAAAAAACCCCTGTAATCTGGGATCAGGGTGATTTCAAGAAATGAGAACCCCTGCCCCAACAGCAGAGAGGCATTGGCGAACAGGGTGCCGCTTCCGATGACTTCGCGGACCGCACCCAGAATGACCAGCGCCATGGTGAAACCGATGCCCATCATCAGGCCATCGAAGGCGGCAGGCGCGGGCCCGTGGCGCGACGCAAACGCCTCGGCGCGGCCAAGGATCGCGCAGTTCGTGACAATCAGCGGAATGAAAAGGCCCAGAACCTTGTAAAGCTCATGCAGCCAGGCGTTCATGGCCAGATCGACCAGCGTCACCAGCGTTGCGATGATCAGGACGAAGGCTGGGATGCGGACTTCGTGCGTGATGACGTTGCGAAAGATCGAGACCGACAGACCCGATGCGACAAGGACCACCGTTGTCGCCAGCCCCATGCCAAGGCCATTCGTCGCCGTCCCGGTAACCGCCAGCAGCGGACAGAGGGCCAGAAGTTGCCCGAAGACAACGTTGTTGTCCCAGACGCCGTCACGGATGATGGTGCGATATCCGGCCATCAGTCTTTCCCTTTCCCCGGCCCCTGCGGGGCAGCGCTTTCGGCGCTGTCGTTTCCAACGCCATTATCGACCGGCGCTGGCGGCGGTGCCAGCAAGACATCACGATTGGCGGCAAAAAAGTCCAGACTTTCCTTGATGATCCGGACCACAGCGCGCGGTGTGATCGTGGCGCCGGAGAACTGGTCGAACGGGCCTCCGTCTTTCTTTACCTTCCAGCTATCCGGCAACAGCTTTTCAAACGACAAGCCGTCAAAACCGAGAATCCACGGATCCTTCGCCACTTCGATCTTGTCGCCAAGGCCCGGTGTTTCCTGATGCGAAAGAACGCGAACACCAAGAATTTCGCCATTCCTGTCGATCCCCACAATCAGCCTGATCGAACCGGCGTAACCCGAACCATCAACCTCATATGCGACGGCGACCACACGACCATCACGCCATGCCTGATAAACGACAAGCGGCTCATGCCCCTTGCGGGGAACGGTGATGACATCGTTCAAAAGATCGTTGTCATGCAGGGCGTGGGGGATAACCTGGCCGATCGACGCCTTGAGGTCTTCGGCCTGACGCAATGCAATCGCGTCTTCGGTCGCACGATCGCCCAGCGCAAGAAACAGCGCAGCGACCAGCGCGAACACCCCAAGCAGCGCCGCCTGATGAAGGACCCCGCCCTTCAGCCGCGAAACGGGACCGACCATGGGCGCGTCGCCCCCCTTCCCTTCGACCGCGTTTTCGGTCGCGTCTTCCACGGCGTCGCTCATGCTGCGCCCCCACCGTCTACGTTCCTGGGAGGATCGAGAGGCAACGGTTTGCCCTTGCGGTTGCGGCCATAAATCCGCGGGCGGACGTAGTGGTCGATCAGCGGCGTCACGCCGTTCATCAACAGGACAGCGAAAGCCACCCCTTCGGGATAGACAGTCCATGTGCGGATGACGAAAACCAGAACGCCACACCCCG